>DASVKR010000148.1:0-10865 GCA_036385275.1 Candidatus Cryosericum sp.
CGCAGGCGCAAGTAGGGCTGTTCTTCCTGAAGATGAGAGTACGGGGCGCGTGAGCGCCCCTTTTTTATTCTCTAGAACCCCTGGCACAGGAACCCCCCATCGACAGGGATGGATGTTCCATTCACGTATCCGGCGACGGGAGATAGAAGGAACATGATGAGGTTGGCGATATCCTCAGGACTGCCCGGTCTGCCAAGCGGAACTGCGTCAAGAAACCGTAGACGCTCGGCATCGAACTCCTGCCCGAAAAAATCCTCTGTCATGGGCGTCCGGATGAGACCGGGGATGATGCAGTTCGAGCGTATTCCCAGAGAGCCGGCCTCGACCGCGATGGACTCGGAGATGCTCTCCAGTGCACGTTTCGAACTGTCATAGCTTGCCGAGGGCATATGATGAGGATGTCTGTGGGCGTCGATCGAGGACACGAACACGAAGCTTGCTGAGGAGGAGGCCACAGACAGGGCGGCCTGCGCAAACTCGAAGGCGGCAAAAACATTGACGTCGAATGTCTCCCTGAATTCGCCGGAGCGAGCTTCAGCGAAAGTATCGGTTCGCAGTTGTGCCGGAAGGAACACGAAGCCGTCAAGCACAGTGGACCCGCGGAGGGCAACTGTGCATTGGACGCGGTCCGATTCCCTGCGCAGATCTCCGGGGACAATACCAATCAGTGCACCAGGGGACAAGGTGTGCGCAAGAGCGTTCATACGTTCGGGGCGCCCTCCCACAAGCAGGAGGCGGGCATGTTCCTGGTCAAGCGAGGTCGTGAGGAGCGACCCGATGCCGGCCGTACTGCCTGCGATGGCAATCGTTCTTCCTGCCAGAGTAAGGTCCATTGGCTACTGGATCGGTATCATGCACAGAAAGACAAGGTCATCGGTGCCTTCGTTGGCGAAACTGTGAATTGCCTCTGGCTCGATATAGATGGCGTGGTCTGGGCCAACATGACGAGTCTCACCTTCGCAGAAAGCAGTACAGATTCCCTTGATGACAAAGATCTCGTGTTCCCAGGGGTGAGCGTGGCGCGGCGTAGACCCACCCGGTTTGACGACGAAGTACCGCATCGCAAACGTGGGGACTCCATCCGAGCGGTTGAGCATCCAGCGTATCGTAGTACCATGGGCTCCGGCTTCGGTGACGGAAATCTCCTCGACGTCTTGAACTGCCTTGACAATCATGATGACCTCCGGTTGGACTAGATAGGGAGCATTATACTACAATTGTAGGGGGTAGGCTCTTCTCAGGACGCTCGCGCTTGCATTTTCCAAGCGAGCAGGTATTATTTGTCTGAACTAGTCGATACATTCCAATCGTCAACCAAGAGGTCGAGATGTATAAAAATCAATCCTTGGATGGGTTTTTGACCGAACTCTCATCGCGCAATCCGACTCCCGGTGGAGGTAGTGCTGCCGGGCTTGCCGCGGCGATGGGGGCAGCTTTAGTTGAAATGGTCGCCAATGTCGTAGGTGTACGTGATGAGTCGGAAAAGGGCCGTCTGGCACTATTTGTCGAGGGCTGTGAAGCGTCGCGGGCGGAGTTTGTTGCGATGATGGACCAGGACAGCACGGCATTCGAGGGCTACATGGCTGCCGTGAAATTGCCCAAGACGACCGATGACGAGAAACTTGTGCGACGGGCGGCCATGCAGGATGCACTCAAGGGTTCGACGAGAGTTCCTCTCGCGCTGGCCGTCCGTGTGTGCGATTTTGCAGAGCTTCTCGTCGCGACGTTTTGTGATGCGCCAAAGGATATTGCATCCGACCTGTATGTCGGCGCCGCAATGCTCGAGGCTGCCTATGCCGGAGGCATTGCCAACGTTTATGTCAATATTGCATATCTGCGAGATCCTGTCTTCAAAGATGAGACACGTGTGACAGTTCAGCAGTGTCAGACGCGTGTTGCTGTGTTGGGCTCGTTCAAGGATTCTATCGGGCGCTTGCTGGCTATTGAGTGACCACTTGACGAAAGAAGGCAGAGGATCATGAACTTCACTGAACAAGAGTTGCTGGAAAAGACGTCCCGGGAATTGTACGAGATTGCGAAAGTGCTGCATGTTCGGAACTATACACGGCTCAAGAAGCCGGAACTCATTGATGAGCTGTTGAAACTTGGGGGTAAGGATGCTAACGATCAGGAGGGGTCTGTCATGAGCTCCATGGGGCCCTACGACAATCATGACAAGCCTGAGGTAGTGACTGAGCACCTCGACATCGAACAGGAACGTGTACCGGCGCACGTCGTTTCTGGGGCCGTCATCTCCAGTGCATCTGAGCGCCGTGGCGGAGAGGTTCCACGGACGGGAGGAGAGGAGTTCACTGCCTCGGGCCTGTGCGAAATCCTTGCGGAGGGTTATGGGTTCATGCGTTCCAACTACTTCCCTTCCTCGTCGGATGTCTATATCTCGCCCCCCATGATCCGGCGGTTCGGTCTTCGGACCGGTGACTGGCTCGAGGGTGTCGTCCGCCTGCCGCGCGGGGACAAGGAGAAGTACTCCTCACTGATGCGCATCCGCAGCATCAATGGCATTGGTATCGAAGGGTATGTGGTCGCTCGGCCGCAATTTGAGTCACTCACACCGATCTTTCCCAACAAGCATCTCAAGCTGGAAACGCCCAACTGCAGCATGGCAGTGCGTCTCCTTGAGCTCGTTGCTCCTATCGGCAAGGGCCAGCGTGGCCTGATCGTCTCGCCACCGAAGGCCGGGAAGACGACCATTCTCAAGGCCATTGCGCAGAGCATCGAGTACAATCACCCCGAGGTCACATTGATGGTGCTCCTTATCGATGAGCGACCCGAGGAAGTCACAGACATGAAGCAGTCGATTCGGAGCGAGGTGATCAGTTCGACCTTCGATCAGCCTCCGGAGAACCATATTCGAGTCGTCGAATTGGCCCTGGAACGTGCAAAACGCCTAGTCGAGGTCAAGAAAGATGTCGTCATCCTCATGGATGGGATCACCCGGCTCACGCGCGCTTACAACCTCATCAGTTCCTCGTCAGGAAAGACTCTGTCGGGCGGTCTCGATCCGACTGCGATTCGTGGCCCCAAAAGAGTCATCGGAGCCGCGCGGAACATGGTTGAGGGCGGGAGTCTCACGCTCATCGCAACAGCGCTTATCGAGACGGGCAGCCGCCTGGACCAGGTCATCTACGAGGAATTCAAGGGTACCGGCAACATGGAGCTTGTTCTGGACCGTGAGCTGGCCGAGCGGCGCATTTTCCCCGCCATCGATGTCCGGAAGTCCGGCACGCGGCGCGAAGAACTACTGTACACGCCCGAGGAGTATCGTAAGATCTGGGCTCTCAGACAGTTCATCGGCAACGAGGATCCGACGGAGAGTCTCGAGAAACTCATCGCCATGCTTCAGAGAACCGCCAATAATCGGGAGTTCCTGGCCAACATCGTAGCGCAGGACAGCGCAGGACGCTAGGCGTCATGGATAGTCTTTCCGGCAGGATCGAGGTCGTTGCCGGCTGTATGTTCTCGGGGAAATCCGAGGAGCTCATTCGACGCCTCAAGAGGGCTCAGATTGCGAGGCAGAAGGTCATCGCTCTCAAGTCATCTCTCGATGACCGCTATGGGCTTGAGACGATTACGAGTCATTCGGGTATTCGCCTTGAATCAGCTGTTGTGGCATCTCCTTCTGATGTGCTCAGGATTGTCGAGGAGAAGCAGGTGGAAGTAGTTGGCATCGATGAGGTGCAGTTCTTCGAACCCGGGATTGTCGAGGTTGCAGAGTATCTTGCGGGCAAGGGCGTTCGCGTCATCCTCGCTGGACTCGACCAGGACTTTCGTGGTGAGCCGTTCGGGCCTATGCCTGAACTGCTTGCGCTTGCGGAAGAAGTGACAAAGTTGACCGCGGTATGCATGGTATGTGGCCGGCCGGCGACGCGTACTCAGCGCATTGTCAATGGACGTCCAGCGAGGTATGACGACCCGGTGGTGATGGTGGGTGCAGCCGAGAGCTATGAAGCACGTTGTCGTGAACACCATGTGGTTCCAGGTCGACCAGAGCGTGTACTGGAAAAGGAGCGCCTCATTTGAGGCACGAAGTGAACCGATGAGCCTGGAAACAGAACAGTTGGCACGTAGAATCCATGAGATCGACGAGCGAGTTGCCAACCTGCGCTACGATGTCGATCAGAAGGAAATTCAGAAACTCACTCTGGAGCGCCGCACGATGGATTCTCTGTTCGGGCTGCTTAGTCGCGAAGAATCTCTGAGGACTCAGCTTGCCGACAATGATGTGCTTCTTGCAGAAGGAACGGGTTCCGAGTTCGCTGCCATGATCGAAGAAGACAAGCTCCGACTTCGGCGGGAACTGGAAGCTGTCCACGCTCAGATCGAGGAAGAACGTATTCCCAAAGACCCGGATGACGACAAGAATATAATCGTCGAGATTCGGGGAGGTGTCGGTGGCGACGAAGCGGCGTTGTTTGCCGCTGATCTGTTTCGAATGTACTCCTACTTCGCAGGACAGCATGGCCTCAAAATAGAGGTCATCTCGAGTCACCCAACCGAGATCGGGGGGTTCAAGGAAGTTGTCTTCTCTGTACTTGGGGTAGGAAGCTACAAGCTCTTCAAGTTCGAGAGTGGTGTCCACCGCGTTCAGCGTGTCCCTGAGACGGAGGCTTCTGGACGCATTCATACGTCCACTGCTACCGTAGCAGTGCTACCTGAAGCTGAAGATGTTGACGTGCATATCGACGACGACGACATCAAACTTGAACTGTTTCACGCATCTGGACATGGAGGGCAGAATGTTCAGAAAGTAGAGACGGCTGTTCGCATGACACACATTCCAACAGGCATCACTGCGTCATGCCAGGATGAGAGGTCCCAGCTGAAGAATAAGGACAAGGCTCTCAAAGTGCTTCGATCCCGTGTCTATGAGTTCATGAAGGAAAAGGCCGACAGTGAGATGATCGACGAGCGCAGAGCTCAGATCGGCAGTGGTATGCGCAATATGCGTATCCGTACCTACAACTTTCCTCAAGGTCGTCTGACTGACCATCGGATTGGTCTGTCCCTGTACAACCTTCCACTCATTATGGAAGGAAACCTCGATCCAGTAGTCGACGCTCTTCACCGGGCTTCCCGGGAGAGGACTCTGGAGACGCCCATTCTGCAGGGCAACGACGACGATTGACTCTGCGAGAAGTAATTGCACATGCTGAGCAGCGTGCACGGCTCTCGTCGCAAAGACACCGTGAGCTGCAGTATGTTGTTGCGGCAAGCAGAGGATGGAGCAGTTCAGATCTGTTCATCCGGCTGGATCTATCTGCTGATACCGACATACAGGTATTTGTGGAGCATGCTGCCCAACAACTGGCCGATGGATACCCTGCGGAGTACGTCACCGGCCATGCCGCTTTCTGTAACATTGTCGTGCGAGTGCGGGAGAGCGTTCTCGTGCCTCGTCCGGAAACGGAAAGTCTTGTGCAGATGGCTGCGGATTTCATTATCAAGCAGGATCGCCCCCGCGCCATCGCATTGGACCTTTGCTCCGGTTCAGGGGCTATCGCTCTGGCATTGGCCGCCAGACTGCCACAGGTAGCGGTTGTGGGACTGGAGCTCGATTCCATATCTGTATCATGTTCCCGCGAATCCGCCCTGGACGCCGGTTTGTCAGAGCGGGTCAGGTTCGTCGAGGGCAACGTGCTGGCAGCGTGGGGTCTTGCCCTCGCCGATTTTCGCAGTCGCACCGATGTCATTGTCAGTAATCCTCCTTATGTCCGTGAGCAGCGTCTGTTCCTGGCACACGCGTCTTCGCCCAGAGAACCGGTCCGGGCACTCTATGGCGGCACGTCAGGCATGGTTTTCTACAAACGGATCGTTGCACAAGCTTGTGCCTGGTTACGACCCGGTGGTCTGCTGCTGCTCGAGATTGACGATGGATTGGAAGAGGGTATACTCAACCTGTTTGAGCGGTATGGACTGCGGGATGGACGCTGGTCGCCTGACCTCAGAGGGCTGCCGCGCTACGCGGAGGCACGTCGAGCAGAATGAACACGTTCAACTATATCTTGCGTGATCTTGCGGTTTTTGCCGTTGCGTACCTGGTCGGCTCTCTGCCTTTCAGCTACATCTTCGCTAAAATGATCAAGGGTGTGGACATCACGAAGGTGGGCAGCAGGAACATGGGAGCTACAAATGTGTTGCGCACCGCAGGGCCTCTTCCTGCTGCGTTTGCTTTTGCTGGCGACTTTCTGAAGGCAGTACTCCTTCTGCTCGTGCCGATAAGGTTCTTTCCGGCCATATCGCGGGAAACATTGCTTGTGGCAGCTGTTGTCGTGGTCCTGGGTCACGATTTCTCCGTTCTTGCTAGGTTCAAGGGAGGAAAGGGTGTTGCGACGACATTCGGAGTTGTGTTTGTGCTGAGTTGGTCCGTCGCTCTCGTGGAGTTGGGCATCTGGCTTGTCGTGATGGTGCTCCGCAATACCGTTTCTCTTGCATCAGTGGCCGTGTTTGCCACTCTTCCAGTTGCAGCGCTTCTTCTGAGACAGCCGCCGAAACTTGTTCTGATTTATACCCTGCTTGCCGTGCTCGGCATCGTTCGGCATGCCGCGAACATCCGTCGGTTGAGGGCTGGCGAAGAGTCCAAGCTCGAATGGTCCTATTTTCGGAGGCGGTAGATATCTCTGCCTGAGAGTGTCCTATTGGACACCTGCTCAGACGCCGATTTTCTGCGGCTATCCGAGCGTATTGCTTTGGGGGCCGTCGTAGTGTTCCCGACGGACACCATCTATGGCATTGGTTGCAGCGCAGCATGCGCATCTTCGGTTACCAGGGTGTTCGCAGTAAAGCATCGCGATGCCGCCAAGCCGTTGCCCGTTTTTGTACCCGATATCGCTCGTGTCCTGCCGTGGGTCGAGCCTGCGGCACGTGCCATGGCCCAGCGTCTTGCCAGCGTATTCTGGCCTGGGGCGCTTACCATCGTCGTCGACGTTGCGGGGAGTGGTCTCTACACACAGCCCCTGCCGCACCCAGAAGCATCTAGCATCGGTTTTCGGGTGCCCCGCCACACTGAGATCCTTCGCTTACTTGCTGGCGGCCTTCTGATGGCGCAGACAAGCCTGAATGAGAGTGGCGAGAGTGTCATTGAGAGTCTGGATGCGCCTGGGGCCGCCGCGTTGCTAGAGCAAGCGGATCTGGTCCTGGACAGCCGACGGCGTCCGGAAGGTCGACCATCGACAGTTGTGAGATTGACAGCAGGGTCATGGTCCATGCTGCGCGAGGGCAGTATCTCTTGTACTGACGTGGCTGCGGCGTTTGCGGAGGAGGTTCTGTGAGACGTGATATTGCCATCGACGGGCCTTCTGGATCCGGCAAAACGTCGGTGGGTCTCCGGGCGGCCAACGAGCTCGATCTCATGTTCGTTGACTCTGGGCTGTTGTACAGGGTGTTCACCGCTGCATATGCCGAACAGTTTCCATCTGACCGTTGTCTGCGGAGTGATCGCCTGTTGGATATCCTCGAGCGTCATATAAGCTACGAGCCCGGTGGTACGGTTTTGTTTGACGGGCGCGTTCTTCAGTTGACCCTCCACGACCCGAGAGTAGACAGCCTCGTGTCGCCTGTCAGTGCGGTGCCACAGGTGCGGGCAGCAGTGAACAGGGAGTTGCGACGGATCGCCTTGCTCCAGGATGTTGTCATGGTTGGCCGGGACATAGGAACGACGGTTCTTCCCAAGGCTCTCCTGAAGGTGTTCATTACTGCGGACCCGGATGTTCGCGCCAGGCGGCGAGTCACCCAGCTTGAGCGTCAGGGTAGCTCGGTCGACTACGGAGCTGTGCTGGCCAACATCAAGGAACGTGATGCGATAGACTCGTCCCGAGAAGACTCGCCTCTTCGATGCACAGAGGAGCACGTCAAGCTGGACAACTCTGCTGACGGCTCTGATGGAGTCGTGCAGGTGATCCTGGCCGAGTACCGCAGGAGGCTTGAGCATGTTGTATGAGTTGGTTGTCCCGATAGGCAGGCTCTGGTTCAGGACCTTCTTTAGACTCCACGTCATTGGGCTTGAGAATGTACCGAGGCACGGACCAGGACTTATCTGCGGCAACCACTGCAGCTATCTGGATCCCATGCTTGCCGCCTTCGCGCTTCCGCGCAAGGTCTACAGCCTGTCACGCAAGGAGATCTATCAGCAGCCGCTGCTGAGGCCATTCATACGCCGTCTGGGTGGCGTGCGTATCGACAGGGAGTCTCTGGCCGACAAACGCGCCCTTCAGGCAGTGTTGGCGATCATGGACCACGGCGAACTGTGTATGATCTACCCCGAAGGAACGCGGTCACCAGACGGACGTCTGCAGAACCCTCACAATGGGGCGGCTTTTCTGGCAGTGAAGTCGGGAGCACCGGTGGTCCCCATGGCCATCATCGGCTCATACGAGTGCTGGCCAAGGCAGAGGAGAGTCCCTAGAACCGGTCGCATTACCGTGCGGATAGGTGAGCCGGTTGCATATCACCTCTCGCCGGAGCGCGAGAGTCGCAGAGAAGACCTGACGGCAATCAGCATGGACATCATGAACCGCATTCGGACACTGCAGGAACAGGGGCATGTCTGATATGCGCGTTGTGCTGGCACGCGAGCTGGGCTTCTGTTCGGGCATTCGGCGAGCGATTGACGCTGCTGAGACGGCCTTGCGCTCGGAAGGAACGGTCGCGGCGACAGATACGCTCCTTCACAACGCCAGTGAAATGAACCGACTTGGTTCCATGGGACTGCGATCTGTGGAACTGCTAAGCGACGAGGAGCTCGGTGCTGCGACGGTCCTCCTGCCTGCTCACGGTTCGACGTTGTCGGAGCACCTTGGAAGGACTGCCGGCGCGCGAGCTGTGCGGGATCTGACTTGCCCCATCGTGAACCGGGCCCGCGACGCCGCAAGCCGCTTTGCAGATGCCGGCATTCCTGTGGTTGTCGTCGGAGACAAAGAGCACCGAGAGACGCGGTATCTCATGGAAGCTGCTGGCAGTCAACTGCTCAGCGTTGTGGCTTCGGAGCAGGACCTGGACACTCTGGAGATACCAGTTTCCCGTGTGGGGGTCGTCTACCAGACGACACAGTCTCGCGAGTTCAGACAGTTGGTCCTGGCATGGTTTAGGCGGAGAGGAATGGAGGTTGTCGAAGAGATGACGCTATGTCCGGAGGTTTTGCGAAGGCAGGACGAAGCTGTCGATCTGGCCCGGCGCTGCACGGTCATGCTGGTCCTGGGAGATAGTTCCAGTGCCAATACCAGAAGACTGGTGGCGGTAGCTGTCTCTGTATGTCCGAGGACATACCTCATAGAGGACGCGACCGTGTTGCCCGAGGTGAGGCTGAACTGTGTGGACATAGTGGGAGTCGTAAGCGGTACGTCTTGCCCCCAGGCAACAATCGATGAAGTCATGGCGGGGCTGAGGCAGGTCTGTCCCGATGTTCGCGTGGAGGTGGACGCATGGCCCGTGTCTGTGTTGTAGGTGCGGGCGCCTGGGGGACTGCAATAGCCAATCTGGCTGCGGTCAAGGCGACCGTGGTCCTCTGGGTACACGGAGAAGACACACTCATGACGCTGCGCGATGCCCGAGAGAATACTCTCTATCTCCCTGGCGTACGGTTGCGGGACAATGTTGAGTTGACGGACGATCTCCTGGGTGCCTGGCGTTCGGCAGATGCCATCATTCTGGCTGTACCCACGCAGAGACTGCGGGCGATGTTTCGCAGGTTGGCTCCCGAGTTACGCCGACCGAGTGTTCCCTTGCTAAATCTCAGCAAGGGGCTAGAGCTGGAAACACATCTGCGGGTGTCTCAACTGCTCTGTGAGGATCTGGAACTCAGTGATTATGATCACTATGCCGCTCTATCCGGACCCAATTTCGCTCTCGAGATTGTTCGAAACCTGCCGGCGGACACGGTCATCGCCAGCCGAGCACCAGGCATGCGCCGCCATTTTCAGGAACTCCTCTCGGGCGGTTCACTCAGGACATACACAAGTGCGGACTTGGTGGGAGTGGAGCTGGGTGGAGCGCTCAAGAACGTGTACGCTCTCGCGGCAGGCTTGTCGGACGGACTCGGATTTGGCGACAGCTCGAAAGCATCCTTGATTGTCCGTAGCCTCCATGAGTTGGTCAAGGTCACGACGGCGCTCGGGGCAGACCCGGCTACGATCAATGGGGTTGCTGGAGCAGGGGACCTGATTGCAACCAGCTTCAGCAGGCTAAGCCGCAACCGCATGGCGGGTGAAGCGATTGGCAGGGGGGCGTCGGCTTCTCAGCTCCAAATCGGCCAGCGTACTGTCATTGAAGGACTCCCAACCCTCGAGGCTCTTGCAAAAATCGCTGAACTGAGTAACATCTATTTGCCTATCGTCCATCAGTTGCACGGGATCGTCGCCGGAAGTGTCACGCCTCTGGTTGGTCTCCAGTGTCTGATGAGTCGGGAAACGAAAAGCGAGTTCTAGCAGACCAGTTCGAAAAGGTGGTCAGGTGACAAAGTCGGATCTTGTGATGGCGGTTGCAGCGAAGACAGGTTGTTCCCGAGTTGTTGTGGAAAATGTGTTGCACCAGGCTTTGAACATTTCCAGCAAGGAGTTGCGGGCAGGTCGTAAGGTTACCCTGACCGGTTTTGGGGCTTTCCATGTATCCATAAGAAAGGCTCACCCGGGTGTGAACCCGAAAACGCGTGAAGCGGTGACCGTGCCGGAGAAGCGTGTTGTGACCTTTCGGACTAGCGGAAAGCTGAAGAGGCTGGTTGAGAACAAATAGTCGGGGCGTGGCGTAGTTTGGCTAGCGCACCAGCATGGGGTGCTGGGGGTCACAAGTTCGAATCTTGTCGCCCCGACCACTATTTGTCGGGATGTGGCTCAGCTTGGTAGAGCGCTTGGTTC
>DASVKR010000149.1:0-2806 GCA_036385275.1 Candidatus Cryosericum sp.
GTGGCTCACCGGCTTAATGTCCGGAGCATAGCGGCTTACAAACTTGCGATGCGGTTCCTCTGTGCCGCGAGGGCCTCTGCGATCGGAAGTACCACCGCGCGGAGAAGACTGAGACCTTCGATTGTCCGTACCTGGACGCCCTGTTCCCCGACTCGTTCCTGGCGTGCCGTCGAGTCGCGGCCCCTCCGTCCTGGGACGGTCAGAGTAAGGCCTGTCGGTACGCGGGCGATCCGAATATGGTCTGTCGGTATGTGGACGGTCCGAGGCAAAACGCTCTGTGTGCGGCCTGTCCGATTGCGAGCGGTCGGTACGCGGGCGATCTGAATGCTCACCCTGGGGACGCGGACGGCTGGTATGTGTTCGATCGTCTCTGGATCCTGCACTTCGCGAGGGGCTGCTCTCGCCCGCCGCACCATGATGCTCACCGTGCCACACGTGCCCTTCCTGCCCACGATTGTCCGACCGCTCGCGGCGGTCCGGTTTTTCCTGATCGGCCGCGGCCATAGGCGTCGAAGGAGCCCTGCGCACCTCGCGACTCTCTTCTTCTGTCCTGCGACGCCAGTGAGCGTCGTCCTCTCCCTCAGGTGCTATGTCGAACATCCCAAAGCCGTGAGAGTTCTTGCCTCCCAGGCCGGATTCGTACAGGAACGACAACAGCTTGGCATCTCCAGTCAACTGGAAACGTCCGGTATAGCCATGCACGGGCGTGTCCTTGAACGAAATGACGGCAAGATGCGGCGTATGGTCGAGACAGCTGATGCTGAACCCATCGCTGGGGGCCTTTTCCTGTGTCCAGGCATAGTACTTGCGGACGGCATTGTCGAGGACAAGCTTGGCGAACAGCGGGTCATCAGGCGCAAAGTAGTGTGCGGAATTGCTGTCCTTGCCCTCGCTCTGGTACACGGTAATGGGACTGATCGTGCGGATTTTCCATGTGACCAGCCCGTGAGTGGGGATGGTAACGGGATAAGCGGCGACGACACGTACCGATTGCACGAGGTTCCGCTCGAGGTGAAGGTCATGGGCCTGTTCCAGGCGAGGCACAAGCGCCTCGATGAACTCGGGACTGGGCGACGACAGGTAGAACCAGACAGGTGACGACATCACCAGCTGATAGTGAACGTGTCCGTCCGCTTCAACTCCATCACGCGGGGCGATATCGATACGCTCCACCGACTTCGCATACAGCTGCGAGAAGGTGAAGAGCTTGAAATGGGCTTCTTCCGTTCCCGTCGCAATGCCAGACCACTTGATGTCTTCTGGAATGCACGCATTGACTAGTCCCTGCACGTAGGGGTTGTACCCCTGAGGCAAAATGAACTTGTCGAGAGCGCTCTGTACTTCGACCCTGATACGCATAGAAACCTCCACTCAATTCAGAGAACAGACAACCGGAAAGGTGAGCCATTACGGCCATGACGCGCCCCAGCCACTGGGGTGCTCGTTCGAATGTCCTGCTGTAGATATGTTATTATAGGAGTTGTCAGGCGCGGTGCAACCACAACTTCAAGAGGAACGGGCAAGACCTGCCTGCAGACGCTTGATGACATGACTGGACCACATATACTCAGCTCATGAATCTGCGCACACGGGTCCAGAAATCATTCAGCGGTCATACTCCGCGTCTACAGACATTGGAACTCCTGAAGTACATTGGTCCCGGCTTTCTCGTCACCGTTGGCTTCATCGACCCCGGCAACTGGGCGTCGAATGTTGCTGCAGGCTCCCTCTATGGCTACCGCCTCTTGTGGATGGTGACACTGTCGACACTGATGCTCATCCTCCTGCAGCACAATGCCGCCCACCTCGGCATCGTCACGGGCCTGTGCATCTCCGAGGCGGCCACCACGTTCATGCGTCCCTGGTTCTCCCATCTCATTCTAGGCTCGGCTGTTGCCGCCTGCGTCTCCACGGCCCTTGCGGAGATCATGGGAGCCGCCATCGGCCTCAAGCTGCTGTTTAAGCTACCACTGCGTTTCGGCGCCATTCTGGTATCGGCCGCTGTCATCTGGCTCCTTCTCACCAACGGCTACCGGCGCATCGAAAAACTCATTATCGCATTCGTGTCGCTGATAGGACTTTCCTTCCTGTATGAGCTGTCACTTGTTCGTATCCCATGGGCAGAGGTGGCGACCGGGTGGGTTACCCCCGCCATACCCCTGGGCTCCATCCCTGTCATCATGAGTGTCCTCGGCGCTGTCGTCATGCCGCATAACCTTTTCCTACATAGCGAGATCATCCAGAGTCGCCAGCTGAACCAGCATGGTACAGACGTCATAGAAAAGCAACTCCGGTTCGAGTTCGTGGACACCCTGAACTCCATGGTGATCGGCTGGGCCATCAACAGCTCCATGATCATCCTTGCTGCAGCGACCTTCTTTGCCAGCAGAACCGCTGTCACAGAACTTGGACAGGCTCAAGCCATGTTGCGGCCGATGCTGGGCCGGGCAGCCGCCATCGTCTTCGGTGGAGCACTACTCATGGCCGGCCTCTCATCTTCAGTTACTGCGGGCATGGCAGGCGGCAGTATTGTTGCGGGCATGTCCGGGGAACCCTATGATCCGTCGGACAATCACACCAAGCTGGGCATCACGATAACACTGCTTGGGGCTCTGCTGATCGCGCTCGTGATCACCAACCCGTTCAAGGGTCTGATCTTCAGCCAGATAGCACTCTCCATTCAGCTACCGTGGACGATCGTCCTGCAGATCCTGCTCACCTCAAACCCGCGCGTGATGGGAAAGTATGTGAACACTATGCTCGACCGCGTCCTCCTGTGGACGACGACCGTCGTCGTCAGTGGTCT
>DASVKR010000150.1:0-11300 GCA_036385275.1 Candidatus Cryosericum sp.
CCATCGGTAGTATTCGGGATCGGAGGAGTTGATCTCCCGTTCCCAGTCATACGAGGTCCCGATGAGTTTGAGCTGCCGCTTGAAGTTGGTCGTGTTCTTAATGGTAATCTCGCGCGGATTCTTTTTCAGCCTGATAGCCTCGTTCTCGGCGGGGAGCCCGAATGCGTCCCAGCCCATGGGGTGCAGGACATTGAAGCCCTTCATCCGGTAGAAGCGGCTGATGACGTCGGTGGGAATATAGTTGCGGCAATGGCCGACGTGCAGGCCGTCTCCAGATGGATAGGGGAAGTAATCCAGACAGTAGAGCTTCGGTTTGACAGAGTTCTCTTCCGTCCGGTAGGCCTTCTCAGCCTCCCAGAGGTCCTGCCACTTCGGTTCAATGCTGTGAAAGTCGTATTCTCTCATCGGTCACTCCAATTGTGAATGCCCCATGTACCTGGTACAATGGTCTTCACATTTTACGGGTCAGGGTTGCAGTCTCTCCATGTCACGCGGAAACAAGGCGGCCTCGCGCAGGTTCGTCAGACCCGTCAGCTGCATGATGAAACGCTCCAGCCCGATGGCAAACCCGCCATGCGGCGGCATGCCAAAGCGGAATGTCTCCAGGTAGCCCGCTACGGCTTCCTGTGTCATGCCACGAGATTCCAGAGCCCTGGCATAGTCTTCGAACTTGTTGAGACGCTGCCCACCAGTGACCAGCTCAGTTCCCCGGAACAGAAGGTCAAAGGAGTTGGAGTACTTGGGGTCGTCCGGGTTCGGCGCCGTATAGAAAGGACGCTTCACCATCGGGTACCCGGTCACGAACAGGAAATCGGACTGGAAGGTCTCCTTTGCCCACTCGCCCAGCCACTTCTCATGCTGAGGGGCAAGATCCGGCTCGCCACGGCAATCCTCGCCGTGATGCTCGAAGATCCACTGCTGTGCGTCCGGGAAGTAGACGTGTGGAAAGGTTTCGGGCGCCAGCGGCATCTCGACCTTGAGAAGCTCCAGCTCTTTGGTGCAGTGCGCCGTGAGATAGGAGAGGATCCCCCTGATGACGTCGGTCAGTAGGGCCATGACAGTCGTATGGTCCTTGATGAACCCCATCTCAGCGTCCATGCTGACGTACTCGTTGAGGTGTCGGATGGTCTGATGAGGCTCGGCCCTGAAGACAGGAGCCACCTCGTAGACGCGTTCGAAGACACCGACCATCATCTGCTTGTAGAACTGGGGGCTCTGCGCCAGATAGGCCTGCTTTCCAAAGTATTCGATCGCGAAAACGTTGGCACCGGACTCAGAAGCCGTGCCTATGATCTTGGGCGTCGCTACCTCGGTGAAACCCTTGCCGTCAAGGACCTCCCGGAAGCCATGGGCGACCGCGGCGCTCAGTTTGAAGATAGCCTGTTTGGAAGGCGCCCTGAGGCCAATCATGGCATTGTCGAGGAACGTATCCAGATGCGCGTTGATGACCGGCTTGTTGATCGGAAACGGCAACGCTTCGGTGACAGGAGACAACACCGTGAAGGAAGGGTCATGCACTTCGTACCCGCCGGCGGCCTGTGATTCTGCAACCACCATGCCCTCGACCTGGATAACGCTCTCGACAAGCAGTCCATCGATGGAGGCCACTGCCTCGGGAGCCTCCACAACGATCTGACAGATGCCAGAGCGATCGCGCAGGTGAACAAATACCATCCCACTTCCAAGCTTGCGGATGCGGTGCATCCACCCCGCCATCATGATGCGTTCACCTACATGAGAGGACAGTTCGCTACTCAGCACACGTTCCATGTCAACCTCCATATATGACAATGGCCGCTCTCAGGGCAATCGCCCAGGACCGGCCCTCGATAACCACATAAGGTTACTTCCTGACTGTCTTCCTGTCAACAGGAAAGTGTCGATGAATCGACATGGCCCGGTCACGGTAGATCCGGAAGACACCTGCCCTGATCACCGCCAACCAGAACAAACGAACGTCCAGTACCACGTTCCAGACTGGAGATCTGCAACCCCAGGCGGGGCACTTGACCCGCTCTGTGCCACGAGTATTCTGAGAGTGGTATTGTATGAGTTTCTTACTTTTCGCGCGTATGGCAAGCAACCTGCCACTCGACGAAGTCAAGGAAAGTACAGGAGCTGCGCATCTAGAGAACATGCACAAGACGGTCGCTGGCAATGCGGGATGTCACTGGCATGGCCACACATAGCATGGGAACAGGCTGGAGGAGAAATCGTGGTTGACAGAAAACTCGGTTCAGGCGAAGATTCCATGATGCAGAAACAGGCAAACAAGGCGGTAGGGGAGAGGCAAACGCGTTTCCGACGGATCTCCGCGATTACTTCGGACATTGCCTATTCCTGTCATACGCAGAAGGATGGCCGCTTTTCACTTGACTGGATGACGGGCGCGGCAGAGCGCATCACCGGCTACTCCATCGAAGAGATCAAGGCGCACGGCTGTTGGCGTTTCCTAGTCGTCGAGGAGGATATTCCTCTCTTTGAGAAAAATGTCATCGGCCTGACCCCGGGTTCGCGTGGTTCGTGCGAACTTCGTATCCGGCACAAAAACGGCAACACCGTTTGGATCTCCTCTTTCGCTGAGTGTGCTGCTGCAGCAAAGATTCCAGGGCGCCTCCTCTATGGCGGTTTGACCGAGATCACCGAGCGCAAGCAGGTGGAGGAGAAGTTGTCTGCTTCGGAGACCCGCTATCGCCGTCTGTTCGAGGCTGCCAGCGACGGCATTTTCATCCTGGATGCCGACACCGGAATAATCATGGACGTGAATGCGTTCCTGACCGAGATGCTGGGGTTCTCCCGCGAGGAGTTCCTGGGACAGCACATCTGGGACCTCGGGTTCTTCAAGGGCATCGTGGCAAACGAAGCCGACTTCCTGAAATTGCAGCAGAAGGAGTACATCCGCTATGAAGACATGGCGCTGGACACCGCTGACGGGCGGCGCATTAACGTGGAGTTCGTCAGCAACCTCTATCCCGTGGGCCAGCGCAAGGTGATTCAATGCAGTATGCGCCGCGCACATCTGGCATCGTTCCCCGCGCAGAACCCGTATCCCGTTATCGAAGTGGGGACCGACGGGGCGGTGCGCTACTCCAACCCGGCTGCCATGGCCACGCTTGCACGACTCGGTCTGAACCCCGATGCCCGTCAGTTTCTGCCAGGGACACCAGAGGAACTCGCCCTTCTGCGTTCGCAGTGCGAACGGAACCCTCAGACCGACGAGCTGCACCTTGACGGGGAGACCTTCATCAGAGCGGTGACTGCACCCCCCGGTGGTGACTCCCTCCATGTCTATCTCATCGACATCACCAAGCGCCATCAGGCAGAGAAAGCATTGCGGGAACTGGGCACGTTTAACGAGCAGATCATCAGCAGCGCCACTGAGGGCATAGTCGTCTACGGTCCAGATCTGCGTTACCAGATCTGGAATCCGTACATGGAAAAGCTGACCGGGCTGGCAGCCAGCGACGTACTGAGCAGGCAGCCGCTGGAGTTGTTCCCGTTCTTGCAGGAAGAGGGTGTCATCCAACGAATAGAACGGGTGCTGCTTGGAGAGAAGGTGGAAGCCGCCATCTTCCCTTACCGGGTGGAGAAGTCCGGCAGATCAGGGTGGACCGAGGACGTCACGAGCCCGGTGCTCGATTCGCAGGGCAAGATTGTGGGTGCCATCGGAATCGTGCGTGACATCACCGAGCGCAAGCAAGCGGAGGAGGCGCTGCGGGACAGTGAGAACAAATATCGCCTGCTCATCGAGAATAGCCATGACATCATTTACATGCTCGATTTGCAAGGCATCTTTACGTTTGTTTCGCCAAGCTGGAAACGGATCCTGGGCCAGAATAATGATGCAGTTGTCGGCCATCGATTCCAAGAGTTTATGCATCCCGACGATATTCCCCGCTGTGAAAAGTTCCTGGCATCTCTCCTTGAGGCACGAGGGCCTTTGCCGGGCATCGAATATCGAGTTCGGAACGTGGACGGGGAATGGAAATGGCATAACACAAATGGAGCGCCGATCATTAATGCTGATGGAACATGCACGTCTGTTGTCGGCATCGCCAGTGATATTACCGAACGCAAGCAGGCGGAGAAGAATTCTCTAGAGAGCAAGGCTTTGCTTAGCGAAACCGAGAAGACGGCCCACATTGGCGGTTGGGTATTTGATGCAGAAAAACTGACTCAAAAATGGACAGAGGAAACCTTCCACATCCTTGAAATCGATGTGACCGAGGGCGAGCCGAAGGTGCCTGAGGGTGTTGACTTTATTGCTCCCGCCTTCCGGCCAATGGCCGAACAAGGCATACGGAGAGCTATTGAATTCGGCGAACCGTATGATCAAGAATGGGAAATCATCACTGCGAAAGGAAACAGAAGATGGGTACGTGCGGTCGCAAAAGCTTATCAGGAACAGGGTAAAACCAAACGTGTATCGGGATCCTTCCAGGACATCACTGAGCGCAAGCGGATGGAGACTAACCTGCAAGAAGCCAGAAAGATGGCCGAGAGGTACCTGAACGTAGCTGCCGAGGTCATCCTCGGTCTGGATCCGCAAGGGAACATCACGCTGCTCAACGACAGCGGGCACAGGCTGCTCGGCTATGCGCCCGGAGAACTCATTGGGAAGAACTGGTTCGACACGTGTCTGCCCGAAGAAGCGAGGACGGAAGTACATGGAGTCTTTGTCAAGCTCATGGACGGCCAGTACACCGACGTTCAGATATATGAAAACTCGGTCATCACAAGGAACGGCAACAGATTGGATCTCCTCTGGCACAATACCCTGCTCCGAGACACGGATGGCCGTATCGTCGGAGCATTGAGTTCTGCCCAGGACATCACCGAGCGCAGGCAGGCGGAGGCTCAACTCCGTCAGTCCCAGAAGATGGAGGCCATCGGCCAGCTGGCAGGTGGCATCGCCCATGATTTCAACAACCTGCTGACCGGCATCCTGGGGAACATCGCCCTTATGCGCAGCAGCCTGCCCCCGGCAGATCCATTGCTGGAGAACCTGAACGCAGCCGAGACCTCTGCCCGTCAGGCGGCCGACCTGACCAAGGGTCTGCTCGCCTTCAGTCGCAGGACCGTGGTCCTGCCGGTGCCCATGAATATCACGGCCGTGCTCGATGCGACCCTCACACTGCTGAAACAATCTCTGCCTGCCACCATGGAGATCGTCCGTGACTACGAGCAGACAGCGTGGAATGTCCAAATGGACCAGTCACAGATGACGCAGATCCTACTCAACTTGGCAGTGAACGCACGCGATGCCATGGATGGCAAGGGGACACTGACGATACGCGCCAGCAACGAGGTCGTGGAAGAGGAATACGTCCAGACCTATCCTTATGCACGGACAGGGGAGTTCGTCCATCTCAGCGTCACAGATACAGGGTCCGGGATGTCCACAGAGGTCATGCAGCATCTGTTCGAACCATTCTACACGACGAAGCCAGTGGGATCCGGTACGGGGCTGGGGCTCTCCATCGTCTACGGTGCCATCAAGCAGGCCGACGGATGGATCACGGGAGTATCCACGGAAGGTGTCGGGACCACCTTCGATATCTACCTGCCACGCTGCCTGGAAGAAGCCACGCAGCCCTTCATTCCCAGTCCACTCCCTGTGAGCGTAGGCAGCGGCACAATCCTGGTGGTCGAAGACGAGCCGGTCGTGTGCGCAGTCGCTCGGGCTCTCCTGAGCAGGAGTGGATATACGGTCCTGACGGCACCGGACGGAGCATCAGCCCTCAACGTCCTGCGGGATGACCTGGCGGACATAGGGCTCATCCTGCTGGACATGACCATGCCGGGCATGACAACGGACGAGATCGTGCGGGGTGTCCGCGCCCTGGACCCAACGTTGCCCATCCTGCTGACCTCCGGGTACGCCTCCAGCGACACCGTCAGGCAGATGGTCGAGGAGGGCAGTGTCCAGGGGTTCCTAGGCAAGCCGTATACCTTGGCCGAGCTGGTGGGAAAGGTGCAAGAGCTGCTCCATAGAAGTTGAGCAGGCTGTCGGTCTTGAGATGACAACTCCGGCTACATTTAGCAGCTGACCCCGAAGGCAACGATGGATTCCCGCCTGCGCCGAAAGTACCCCTCAGAACGCCCCTCAGAAGCGCCCTTCGTATTGGAGAGAAATACTCGGGGGGAATGACGGAGTGGAATGCGCAACTGACGGTTCACACAGATTGCGTTCGCCGTATGACAGTTGATTGGCTGTCGCTTCATGGTAAACTCAAGATTTGGAGATTTGCAGACACATCTCCGAGCCGAGTGAGGCGCAGATGGCATTGACTGATCAGACAATCAAACTTCAGGATGGACGTGCCCTGGGGTATGCTGAATTCGGCGACCCATCAGGGACGCCCGTGTTCTTTTTCCATGGGTTCCCGGCGTCACGCCTCGAGGGCGTCGCTCTGGACACTCCTGCACGGGCAGTTGGCGTTCGACTCATCGCGCCCGACAGGCCCGGCTTTGGTCTTTCAGACCCCAAACATGGACGCTCATTCTCAGATTGGCCGGACGACGTCATCCAGCTTGCCGTGCACCTCGGTATCTACGATTTCGCAGTCCTCGGCACTTCGGGAGGCAGCCCCTACGTTGTCGCCTGCGCGGACCAGATCAGTGAGAGATTGACTGCTGCGGGAATCGTCTCAGGCATTTCTCCCCTTCACAGCCAGGCTGTTCGCCTGACAATGGACCCCGATCAGCGCCGGATGTTCGTCTCAGTAGGGCGCTTCCCCTGGCTTGCTCGCCGCATTTTCGCTCGAAGCATGCACGAGGTACAGGCCGACTTCCCCTCACTGTTGAAGCGTATGGCAGCGGAACGACCCGAAGTGGACAGATCCATACTCGAGCGACCGGACGTCAAGGATATGCTCCGCCCGAATCTGACCGAAGCGTTCAGACAGGGTGTAGCCGGCGCTGCACAGGAGCTGGCTCTCTACGCTGGCTCCTGGCGTCTCGCGCTGAAGAAAGTCACATACCCGGTTCAGATATGGCAGGGGCGCAAAGATGTAATCACTCCCCCATCCATGGCAGAGGAACTTGCATCTCTCCTTCCTCACACCCTGACACGGTGGTATCCCGACGAGGGCCACTCCTTGCTGTTCGCCCGTTCAGAGGAGATTCTGAGGCAGCTCGTGTCCTGACGTGTGAGCCCACCATGCCATTGCGACAGGCCCACATGATTGGGCGGGGCGGTCAGTGAGGGATAGGCTCCCCAACCGGTGCTCCGTCCGGAACTCTGTCCACAAAGGCAATCCGTTCCAGCGGAAGGCGCGGCGGGTGCTCACCTTCATCGTGTAACTGCTTTTCGGAGAGAATGGGGTTGGGGATCGTCGCAAACCCGAACCGTTAGACAACACCAACCTGAGGGCAAAAAGGGGAACGAAGAAGATGAAACACTACAGACTGATTACCGGGATATGCATTGCATTTGTTGCAGTTGGGCTACTTATGTGGTTTAGTGGTCTTTTGACCCCGATGACCATCAATGACATTAACCTGTCAGCAGAGCTCAAAGTCAATGACATTTCTGGAACAAACGGGGAAAAGTATGTTCTGAATATTGAGATAAGTAAAGAACGGTCAGGGAAGAACATAATCTATATGTATCTTCCTGGGTATGGTCCGATATCCATATACGATGGACAGGGAAACTTTATATTGGATGGAAGACCGAAAACGCTAGATCATGTATCACAGCTTCTCGCACTGAACCAACTAGAAAAACAAACTGGGGTACGTCTCGGGGAAATTAGACTGAGCGGTAAAGGTATTCCTTATGGCAAAGGAAACTATCGGTGCAAGATTTTTTACGGTGATCACTTGGAGATTGAAGAAACTGAGGATATGTATGTTGTATGTGTTCACAAAGGCTCAAATTTCCTTGGAGACAAAAGTTGGGTGAAGGTTTTTAGAGTGCTTAACGCCCTATAGACCAATATTGGCGAACCAAGCTTCTGCCGCAAGGGTTCCGGGCTGGTTCTTGAACTTGGTTAGCCCGAAACTACGCTGTTTCACATCACGACGACGCGGTGGTAGTTCCGTTCAGGGACTACACGAGAGGCCCCATGCTTGCACGGGGCCTCTCTCTATTCTGTGATCGTTGTTGCGACAAACATGATTGCACCAGGCGGTCAGTGAGGGATAGGCTCCCCAACCGGTGCTCCGTCCGGAACTCTGTCCACAAAGGCAATCCGTTCCAGCGGAAGGCGCGGCGGGCGCTCACCTTCATCGTGTAACTGCTTTTCGGAGAGAATGGGGTTGGGGATCGTGGTATGCTTCCCCACGATGACCAGCGTCAGCAGTCTCATGTCCTCCGGTATTCCCAGCATCGGTTTCACCTCATCGGGACGAAAACCGGCAATCGGGTGCGCAACCAGTCCCAGCTCAGTCGCCCGCAGGATGAGCAGGGCCGTTGCCATACCCGTGTCGAACCAGTTGTACTCGCGCTCCTTGATGACGCAGTCGAGTTCGGGCCGACTGAAGACGGCAATGATCATGGAAGCTCGTTCCGTCCACTGGTTTCCTTTGGTCATCGCTGTGAATACTCTCGCCAGCACTTCGGGATCGCGCACGAACACATATCGCCACGGCTGGTTGTTGAAACATGAGGCAGAGAGACTTGCAGCACGGGCCAGGTCCCAAATCAGGTCGTCAGTGATGGCCACCGGATCCAGAGAACGGTATGCCCTGCGGGCTTCGATAGCATTTTTTACATCCATAGGTGCCTCCAAGTGATCACTCTGCACAACGTGCCAGTACTTCGTCGATGTCGGGCAGGTCGTGGACGGGATAGACCTTCACCCAGGTCACTTTGCCCGTTGCGTCGATAAGCACGTTGGCACGCTCGGAGTACCCCTCGACGTCGCGGAACAGTCCATAAGACATGGCTATTGCGCCGTGCGGCCAGAAGTCGGACAGCAGCATGGTCTCGGCGATGAGCAACTGTTTGGCCCATTGATTCTTCGACGGAACGGGATCGATGCTCATACCGAGTGCGACCGTGTTGAGGCGGGAGAAGTCCGCGAGGTAAGCTTCGAGCGCTTTCATCTGCTCGGCACACACTTTCGTCCATGCAAGGGGGTGCCAGGACAGCAGAACCTTCTTTCCCCGGTAGTCAGCCAAGTGAATGGACCGCTTGCGGTTGTCGTTCAAGGTGAAGTCGGGCGCGATATCGCCGACGGCAATTCGTTTGATCTCTTCCATATGTTCCTCCTGTGTGTGCTGTCGGTCACTCAAGCGACCGGCCATATTCTTAGTATGTCCGTCTACGCCGCACGTGTCAACGCGACAAGTTGGCGATCCTTTCCGTTTCACCACAGCATCCATCGAAGCATGTCTGCGCTGACTCTGTTGTCTATGTGAACGCATTAGATTGTGTCGTTCGTGACCAATACGCCGATGAAGTTCGGACATTATTGTACTACGATATAAATATCTCATTCGTGACCGATGTAGTCATGCGGTGAGAGGATGTGAGGGGATGAACGGGGGACATGCACGGGCCTCCACATCCTGGAGCTCTGGTATTTTGTTGCAGAGAAGAGAACCAGAAGCGAAGGCTCAAGCGCACTCTTGGCATATCCAAGAGAAGGAGAGCAATGAAACAACTGAGAACTCAGAAGTGGATCGTGCGTCTGTCGACCATGTTGATCCTCGTCCTATGTCTTGCCTTGAGCCTTTCGGGTATGCTGGTTCGTTCCCCCGCCGTGCAGGCGGCAGACACGGATACCTGGACACAACTGCCACTGTATGGAGGTCCTGTCTCGGTTCTTGCTATCAACCCCAAGACCCCAACCACCGTGTATGCCAGCACCGGTACCCAAGTCTTCCGCTCCACGGATAGTGGCGACACATGGACAGCGTTGAACACCAGTTTCGCCGGCGCACCTCCGGCTGTCATGGCTCTTGCCATTGATCCTGTCACGCCCTCCACCCTGTACGCTGGCACGTACGGCAGCGGCGTCTTCCGTTCTGCAGACAGCGGTGACACATGGACAGCGGTAAACACTTGGCTCACCATGGGAAGTGAAGGACGTGGTCCTAATGAGAACATCCTCTGCCTCGCTATCAACCCTGTCACGCCTTCCACGCTATATGCAGGCACATTGAATGGTGTCTTCCTCTCCACGGACAGTGGCAACATCTGGACGACCATAATAGACAGGGGAGAGGTCAGGGCTCTTGTTATCGATCCCCTTGCTCCTTCCACCCTGTACGCTGGTACTAGCGGCAGTGGTGTCTTCCGCTCTACAGATAGTGGTAACCACTGGACAGCCGTGAATACTGGGATCGCCACAACTGATCCTGCCCATCCGTGGGTCACCTGTCTTGCCATTGATCCTCTGACGCCTTCTACCCTGTACGCTGGCACCAACGGCGACGGTGTCTTCCGCTCTACAGACAGTGGTGACCACTGGACAGCGGCAAACACCGTCCCTGGCACCTATGAGCAGGTCTGGTCGTTGGCCATCAACCCTATCACCCCAACAACCCTGTATGCGGGCAACTGCTATGGTGGCGTTTATCGTTCTACTGACAGCGGTGGCAACTGGACTGCAGTGAACCCCAATCCCAGTGCCCCTCCATATGGGCAGATCCCGTGCCCTCTTGCCATCGATCCTTTCACGCCTTCTACACTATACGCCGGGACCGAGTATGGCGTCTTCCGATCCACAGATAACGGAACAACCTGGGGCACAGTGAACGCCGGCATCACCGGTCAAGTTGTCAGATCACTGGCGATTGATCCCAAGACTTCCGCTACCCTGTATGTTGGAACACAGAATAATGGCATTTTCCGGTCTACAGACAGTGGCAACATCTGGATCCCTATAGACACTGGTTTCACGAGTACGATTGGGTCTGTCACGTCGCTTGCTGTCGACTCCCTCACGCCTTCCACCCTGTACGCCGGTACTGATAACAATACCAGCAGCCTCTTCCGTTCCACCGACAGTGGAGATCACTGGACAGCGCTGAACATCGGTTTCACCGACACGCATCAGTATGTCACCCAGCCTGTTATTGACCCTCTGGCGCCCTCCACCCTCTACGCCGGTACCAATGGAGTCGGCATTTTTCGCTCTACAGACAGTGGGGACCACTGGACAGTAGTAAGCACCGGATCAACAGTCCCGGCGCAAATCACCGCTCTGGCCATCAATCCCAAGATCCCTGCCACGCTGTATGCGGGCACAGGTTCTGGCAGCGTCTACCGCTCTGTTGATGCTGGTGTGACGTGGACGCTGGTGAACACAATCCCGGATCCGCATCCCAATGACGTCAAGGATGTC
>DASVKR010000151.1:0-3200 GCA_036385275.1 Candidatus Cryosericum sp.
TACCCATTTCTTCATGCACTATGGTGACATGACCGATGCGAGCAATCTGCTTGCCATCATGGCCGAGGTTCGTCCCGACGAGGTGTACAACCTGGCAGCGCAGTCGCATGTCGCTGTGTCGTTTGAAACGCCGGAATACACAGGTAACTCGGACGGTCTTGGAACGCTGCGTCTCCTCGAAGCCATCCGTGCAGCTGGTCTGACGACTACTACCCGATTCTACCAGGCTTCGACCTCTGAGCTCTTTGGAGGTCTTCCCGGGACAGCACCGCAGTCCGAATCGACACCCTTCACGCCCCGGTCTCCCTATGCGGTGGCAAAGTTGTATGGTTACTGGATTGTCGCCAATTACCGGGAAGCCTACCGCATGTTCGCCTGTAATGGCATCCTGTTCAACCACGAGTCCCCCAGGAGAGGCGAGACATTTGTCACGCGCAAGGTGACCATGGCGGTGGCTCGTATCGTTAAGGGACTGCAGGACTGCGTGTACCTTGGCAACCTTGATGCAAAGAGGGATTGGGGATATGCTAAGGAATATGTGCAGGCAATGTGGCTCGTACTGCAACAGGACACTCCTGATGATTACGTGATTGCGACTGGCGAGACTCATACTGTGCGCGAGTTCGTGGAAGTGGCATTCAAGCGGGCCGGTATCACCTTGGCGTGGCAGGGTCAGGGTGCTGATGAGTGTGGGCTCGACGCAGGCTCCGGGAAGGTCGTCGTTCGCATCGATCCCCGCTACTATCGCCCGACCGAGGTCGACGTCCTGCAGGGTAACGCATCTAAGGCAGCTGTCAAACTCGGTTGGCATCCTGTGATGACCTTCCATGCGCTGGTCGATCTGATGGTGGACGCTGACCTGTCCATGCTCGGCGATGGCCATGATCACGATTGTTACACTGGAGATAGCATTCTGAAGGAGATGAAGTAGATATGCTCGATCTCACCAACAAGCGGATTGTTGTCACAGGTGGTCAGGGCTTTCTGGGCACTCACCTCGTCAAGAAACTGAAGGAACACGGTGCGACGAAGGTTGTCCCACTTGCGCACCATGACTACGAGCTTCGTGATCGAGCTCAGATACGACGCATGTTTGATGACCTGCATCCCGAGGTCATCATCCATCTTGCAGCCGTTGTGGGTGGCATTGGCGCCAACCAGCTGCATCCCGGTTCCTTCTTCTACGACAACGCGATCATGGGTATTCAGCTCATCGAGGAAGCCCGGCTTCATGAGATCGAGAAGTTCGTCCAGGTAGGCACCATCTGCGCCTATCCCAAGTTCACCCCCGTCCCGTTCAAGGAAGAGGACCTGTGGAATGGGTACCCCGAGGAGACCAATGCTCCCTATGGCCTGGCCAAGAAGATGTTGCTTGTCCAGTTGCAGGCATACCGGCAGGAGTACGGCTTCGACGGCATCTACCTCCTGCCCGTCAACCTCTATGGGCCCGGGGACAACAACGATCTCGTGACGTCCCATGTCATCCCTGCCATGATCCGGAAGTTCAAGGAGGCCAAGGAGCAGAACCTCCCCACTGTTACCCTCTGGGGAGACGGCTCCCCAACGCGGGAGTTCCTGTATGTCGAGGACGCCGCTGAAGGCATCGTCCTTGCTACGGAGCGGTATGACAAACCTGAACCCGTCAACTTGGGTTCAGGGCAAGAGATCTCCATCAAGGACCTTGCCAATCTCATCCAGCGACTGACAGGCTACCAGGGGGCGATCATCTGGGACACCACCCAGCCCAATGGTCAACCACGGAGATTGCTTGATGTCTCGCGAGCGGAACGAGAATTCGGGTTCAAAGCAAGTAGTTCGCTGTCTGACAGACTGACTGCCATGATTGGTGCCATGTGAGTTCATCGAGGTTGCATAAGCCGTCTATTCACACAGGCCAGCGCTTTGCTGACGTCTGGTTCCAGTGACGACAGCGCGGGCACTATGAGTTGCGTCGGAGCATTATGAACAGCGGACTCTGGTTGATCTTGGCGGTGCCGTGCGTGGGGCCGGTGGACGCTCTTCGCGAGCGGCTGAGACATGAATCACTATCCCGGGAGGAACGGAAACGGATACGTGACTGGAGTGACTGTATCTCAGGTTCGTCAGCTGCACAGTATCTGTTGAACGTCATTTCGAGCATTGACGTGGAGTTGTTGCCGCGTCGAGCCCTATGGCTGGTGTGCCAATCAGCGTCTCCGCCCGTGACCGTAGGCTCCGGTGGACCGCGTAGTGGCAGTGGCGACGAGTTTCACGAAAAGCTAGGCGCTACTCGGGGCGGCCGCTCATGAGAGTACTGCTCATGCACAACTTCTACCGGAAGAGGTATGTTGGTGGTGAGGACAAGGTGTTTCTCGGTGAACTTCGCGCGCTCCGGGAGAGGTTGGGCCAAGAGTCTGTATTGTCCTTCACTGTAGACAACGAAGGCCTCGGCGCTGCCCTACAAGAACTTCGAAGTGGCAATCCAGGCGCTCATCCTCCTGCAAGCACAGGGACATCATGCTGAGCTCGCCTTGACGATCACCGGGAGGGAAAATGGCTACGCCAGAAGGATCAAGCAGCTTGCTACACCGTTGGGGGATGCTGTGCAATTCTGTGGCCTCATATCACGACGTTCGGTACTACTCACGCTGCAGTACTCGATCCTGGTGTTTCCATCTATCATTGAGACGTTCGGTCTGCCGCTGCTTGAAGCTCGAAAACTGGGATCCTGGGTGATTGCAGCAGACACGCCTTTTGCCAGAGAGATCCTGGACCAATACCCCCGAGCCCGTTTTTTTGCTAGCGATTCTGCTGCAGACCTTGCATCTGCCATGCTGGCAACCGAGTCTGAACGTGCGGTGGAAACTGCCTTGCCGTCTGTGACACGGGACCAAAACGCTCAACGTACAGAGACCGAGCAGTCCAGTTCTTGGCAAACAGTTGTGGACATCGTGAAGGGTCAAGTTCGTCGTGGGACCGACCAACACACCTAGTGTGTCGGGCTTCATTTTGTTATGAGTAGCACCATCGGAGGTCAACACATGAGTAATCGCAGCGAAATCAAGAAACCCATTCTGGTTACGGGCGGTACTGGTTCTTTTGGGCGGGCCTTTCTTGAGTACATGCTGAAAGGAGGCGCCCCGGAGATTCGCGTTCTTAGCCGTGACGAGTTCAAACAAGAGGTCATGCGCAAGGAACTGCATGACTCGCGGGTCAAGTAT
>DASVKR010000152.1:0-3006 GCA_036385275.1 Candidatus Cryosericum sp.
AGTGGAGGACGGTCTTTACGTGGAGGGCATCAGGAGCTGGTCCATCGATGATCGGCGCCTGAACTTCCAGTTCGGCAGCGAGATCGGCTGGGAGATCAGGGGAGGGAAACTGCAGGACATGGTCAGGAACCCGACGTATACAGGCGTCACGTATGAGTTCTGGAGGTCCTGTGACGGCATTGGAGGCCCTGAGCTGTACCACGTGTGGGGTGTCGACAATTGCGGCAAAGGAGAGCCGATGCAGGTGGCACATGTGTCGCATGGCACATCGCCTGCCCGGTTCCGCCATGTTCAGGTGGGGGTGCTTCATGAGTAGGGAACAGCTTCACGGCCTCATGGACGACGCACTGAGGGCGTCGGACGCAGATCAGACAGAGATCGTGACCATGACCTCCAACAGCGCTCTCACGTGGTATGCCGAGAACATCATCCACCAGAACGTGGCCGAACATACGGCGCAGGTTCAGGTCCGTGCCGTCGTCGGGAAGAAGGTCGGAAGTGCGTCGACGACCGACTGTTCCCCCGAGGGTCTGGCGCTCGTTGTTCGGCAGGCATCGCAGGCTGCACGTCTTATGACTGACGACCCCGATTTTCCAGGCCTTCCATCTCCTCAGCCGATAACTGAAGAACGCATCGGGGGATGGGTCGCGGCGACCGCCGCCTCCCAGCCCGGAGAACGCGTTCTTGCGGTGAAAAAGGTCATCGAGCGCGCAGAACACGAGGCCCTGCGGGCGGCCGGGACCTATCAGGTGCAGAGCTCTGAACTGGCAGTCGTGAGTTCGATGGGCGTGGCGGCCTATCACCAGTATACGGTCGCAGCGCTGAAAGCCGTCGTCATGGGCGATGACAGTTCCGGGTATGGTCTCATATCGTCGGCCGACGTTGCGGACATCGATCCGGAAATCGTGGGCGAGCAAGCTGTGCGGACGGCGGTCGAGACACGGAATCCCACTGAGGTGGAACCTGGAGCCTTTGAGGTTGTCCTGAGCCCGTTTGCTGTGGAGGAGCTCATGGGCATGCTGGCCTATCTTGCCCTGTCCGCTCGCAGTGTCGAGCAACACACGTGTTTCCTCGAGGGGCACGAGGGTGAGCAGATCGCCTCCCCTATTGTCAGTCTGTACGACGACGGGCTGGATCCTGCAGGAATGACCATTCCTTTCGATTTCGAGGGAATGCCGAAGCAGCGCGTCGATTTCCTGACTGAAGGCAAGGGAGGGAGCGTCGTGTACGATTCCTACTACGCTGCCAAAATGGGTCACGTGACGACAGGACATTCGCTTCAACAGCCAAATGACATTGGCCCCTATCCGCTCAACATCTTCATCGGTGTGGGTGACAGCAGTGAGGCTGACATGGTTTCCCACGTCGAGCGAGGCATCTACGTGACCCGTTTCTGGTACGGTAACCCTGTCGAGCCGCGGCGCGCGGTGGTCACCGGGACGACGCGTGACGGCACGTACCTCATCGAGAACGGCCGTAAGACGCATGGTGTTCGAAACATGCGGTTCACGCAGGGACTCGTGGACATGCTTGCGCACACTGTCGAAATCAGCCGGAACCGCGTGATCCTGGCTTCATCATTCGGAATTGGCGCGATGGTGCTCCCCAGTATCCGGGCCGAGGGGTTCCAGTTCACCGGTGTGACCCGGTAACAGAACGACAAAGGGAGGAACGTAGATGAGACGTATCGCAATAATGACGGCAGGGGCGGACGCACCAGGGATGAACGCAGCCATTCGCTCCGTCGCAAGACGTTCGTTTGAGCTCGGATACGATGTCCTGATGGTGCGGGACGGGTTCGAAGGGCTCGTGCGTGGCGACATCGAGATCATGAACAAGAAGACAGTTTCCGGTATCCTTCCTCTGGGGGGAAGCATCCTTGGCAGTTCTCGGGTGTTGCCCGAGTTTGCGGTCCAGAATCTGGGGAAAATTCGTAACGTCCTGGAAAGCAATAGTATCACGACCAGTGTCATCATCGGGGACCGCAGTGCCGTCGGTGTGGCGGCGGTACTTGACGCAAACAGCATTCCATGTGTCGTCGTGCCCAATACCATCGACAATGACATCTTTGGCACCGACTTCAGCATAGGATTCGACAGCGCGATCACGACCATCAGCGATGCGCTGGACAAGCTCCATTCGACGGCGTCGGCACATCATCGGGTCATGATCGTGGAGGTCATGGGCCGTCAGTCTGGCTGGCTGGCGCTGTACGGCGGCCTCGCAGGGGGAGCCGATTTCATAGCCATCCCTGAGCAGCCAGTCCCCATAGAGACGCTGGCAACACACCTCAAACAGCGGAAGGAAGAGGGAAAGGATTTCTCCATCGTCGTTGTCGCCGAGGGATACCCGATAGCCACACATGAACCGACTGTTGCGGGCAGACCCGTGGCGGGATACGGATTGGCAGAAGCATTGGCCAACACGACCAACCTGACCATACGTGTCACGGTGCTAGGCTATCTCCAGCGGGGCGGCTCGCCCACGGTCTTTGACAGGTTGCTGGCCACCCGACTCGGCCTTGCGGCCGTGAACGCGGTACGCGAAGGCAAGTCTGGCATCCTTGTGGGTGAGGTTGGGCAGCGCATCGCCTTCACCGACCTCAGGGAAGCGACCACTCAGCCACACGTCATCCCTGCCGATATTGTCCTTCAGGCCAAGACCTTCTACTAGATCCTGGCCCACCAACCACACTGCCGCTTGACAGCAAACGCCCCGGTCTGATGGCCGGGGCGTTTGCTGTTGATCAATGTTGTGAGTCGGGGCGGACTACTTGCGCCAGTCGCGGGGGTAGAGGAAATCGGTGCCGACGGTACGCTGCGACAGCTTGGCGATAGGAGGAGGGACGCGCTTGAACTGGGATGTCAGAATCTTGTGCTCGACCCGTTGCACAAGATCGAGTTCGAAGCCTTCCGAGCTGACTTCGGCGGACGAGCACCGCTCGTCGACCAGGAGGTACAGGATCTGGTCGAGCGTCTCGTAGCTCACGCCGATTTCTCCCTCATC
>DASVKR010000153.1:0-2668 GCA_036385275.1 Candidatus Cryosericum sp.
CTGCGCAGCCGGCATGGCGGTCTACGCTGTCTCATCCATTATCGCTGCCTGGGCTATCGCTGCAAACGGTTGTCCTGCTATACTACATTCATGAAACGCCCGGATGACACATCGCACATCGAGACTTCCGGCGCTCCAAAGGCTAGAAGGAGCGCAGGCACTAATCTCTCGGTCGATCTGACCGCTGTGGAACGCGTGCAAGCAATGGTTCTGGGCTGGTATGCGGTTCACGCGCGTCGTTTTGTGTGGAGAGTCCCCAATCCCGACCCCTATGTCGTTCTCGTTTCCGAGACGATGCTCCAGCAGACCCAGACAGCGCGCATCCAGGAGAAACTGCCCCTCTTCCTTCGGCAGTATCCTGACTTCAACGCGCTGGCAGCCACTGACAACGCGACCATTATCCGGGCATGGCAGGGCATGGGCTATAACAACAGGGCTCTGCGGCTGCGAGACTGCGCGCGCGCCGTCGTCGAGCGCTTTGGCGGGCTTCTCCCGGACACCGCCGATGACCTGCGGTCGCTCCCGGGTCTCGGCCCGTACACGGTATCGGCCGTCCTCTCATTTGCGTTCCACCGAGATGTCGTCGTTCTGGATGTCAACATTCGGAGGCTATACAGCCGGCTTTTCGGACAACTCACGACAACTCTCGAGGTCTTGCCTGAACCCCAGCTGCTGCATGTCGCCAGTGAAGTGTACCCTCGCGGGCGCAGTTCGGAGTGGCATCAGGCCTGTATGGACATCGCCGCGCAGTACTGTACGGCACGTTCCCCCAGGTGTCTGTTCTGTCCCGTCACCAAGGCCTGCCGTTCAGCGTTCAGGCTTGCCGAGGCCGTTCCGCCCCGAGTCTCCGAGCCCTCTCACCGGGGCAAGCCGAACCGTATCTGGCGTGGCCGCATTATCGAACTTCTGCGCGGCCTTCCGTCTGACCAGACAATGGGGCTCCCGGAACTACGGACCCTCCTCTTCCCGACAGAAGAAGAAACCGATGGTCCCTGGCTGGAACGCATTGTGGCCGCCCTCGAACGCGATGGACTTATCGACCGCGACCAGGCAGCCGACGGCATCAGGCTTCGATCCTGACTGACCCGAACAGCGTTCAGCCTTTGAGGGTGAGGGTACGCTGGTACGCTGCCAGGACGGCATTTGACAAAGCTGTCCTGAACCCGGCCTTCTCCAGCTCGTAGACTGCTTCGGCAGCAGTCCCACCTGGCGAGGTAATAGAGTTCTTGAGGTCGGCAACATGTTTCTGACTGGACCGAGCGAGCTTGAGCGAGCCTTCCATTGTCTGCAACACCAGCTCCAACGCCATGTCGCGCTGAAACCCCAGGCGTACGGCAGCATCCATGAAAGCCTCGATGAACAGGAACACGTATGCCGGTCCTGTGCCACTCACTGCCGTTGCCATGTCAACATATCGCTCTTCGTCGACCTCTATCTCGAGACCCACTGCGCCAAGCACCGAACGGACCAGCGTCCGGTCCTCCTGCACGACCTGGGGGCTGGCCATCCAGACACTCACCCCTGCCCCGATCTGGGCGGCCGCGTTGGGCATACATCGCACGATACGGTCATGACCCATACATTCGCTCAGGCGGTCGATCCCGACTCCGGCAACAATCGACAGCAGAACTTGTTCCGGCCGCATGACTCCCTTGATATCTGCAAAAACACGCTCGAGATTCTGGGGCTTCACCGCCAGGAGAACAATGTCCCCGAACTGGACTGCCTCACGGTTGGAGAGCGTCGTATGAACGTGGTGTCGCTCGCGCATGACCTCAAGCGTAGCCCAGCTACGAGAACTGACCATCACGTCGTCCTCAGACACAATACCCTTGGCCAGGAGCGATTCGACGAAGGCTTTGGCCATGACACCTCCGCCGATAAACGAGATTCTTGGCCTGTCATTCATGCGGCAACCTCCTTGACGGATATCAAATCATACCGCCTTTCGCTACATGATGCCACGAGCGCATCGACTCATTGTGTCCGACAGACCGATCAACCTCTGGAGATCAACTTCTGCACGTTCTCCACCAGCTGGTGCAGGTCATACGGCTTTTCCAGGAATCCCTGCACGATGCCGTCTTCGAGCATGCGTGCGACAGCGCCACCTGAGGTATACCCCGAGTTGAGCAGGATGGCCACCGTTGAGTCCAGGGCTCGGATCCCTTGCACGATCTCGTCCGTCGTCATGCCTGGCATGGTCATGTCCAGAAGGACAAGCCCGATGTCCGCATGTCGCTCCTTCAGGATGGCCATAGCTGAGGCACCGTCGACCGCGGTCAGTACCGTACAGCCGCTCTTTGCAAGGAACGCCTGTGCCACCCTGGACACCACCGGCTCGTCCTCGACGACCAGGACCGTTCCCTTGCACACGTTCCCCGAGGGGGGAGTGAGGGTCACCCGCTGCGCAGGTGCTTCCAGGCAGCGTGGCAGGTAGATGTCGAAGGTCGCCCCCGAGGATGTTCTCCCAATCCGAGGGGTGTTTTCCCCGGCACCATCCTCGGATGTTACCGTGATCCAGCCCCCGGCCTGCTTGACGGCACCGTAGACGATGGAGAGCCCCAGCCCCGTGCCGGACCCCACCGGTTTCGTCGTGTAGAAGGGTTCAAAGAGATGCTGCATGACCTCCGCAGACATCCCGGAACCCGTGTCACTGACGCTGAGA
>DASVKR010000154.1:0-13170 GCA_036385275.1 Candidatus Cryosericum sp.
TTGCCTGGGGAGTTCTGAAGCTGATGACGCCCCACACCGGAACCAGTGTGGAGAGAACCGAGTACACGGAGCGCGACAATCAGAAGAAATAGACGCTTGGTCAAGCGAGGCGGTCACCTGTAGCAAATTGATAATGAAGGATGTGGAGGCAGGTTGGCGTTTTCGTCAACTTGCCTCTTTGTTGTTTGTAGGTCAAGTGTGTCCCGGTCCTCTAAGACTGAACACCAGATAATGTCATCTCACCCCAGCGTGTGGCGCGGGGCATTCTGGTTGTTCGTCTCAACATCGGTCAGATCAAAACTGGGTCATTGTCGAGATCGGAACGTATCAAGAAGTACAATCGACTGCTGGAGATCGAGGACGATCTTGGCGGAGCTATCCGGTTTGCGGGCATGACCGTTTCTGCTGGCAAATCCAATGTGAGCTGGTAGTGGCGCGGTTTTCAAGGGTTTGACAAACATCCATTTTGGCTCTATACTCAAAAACCGGTTTTCATTCATCCTTAATTGCGAGGGGTCAACATGGTGGACATGGACAAACACGTTGGAACAGAAATCACAGGTGAAACGGATGGACTCTTTGAAGTGAAGAACCTGCTTGAAACAGTCGAACAACCGATAGTTGCGGGTGTTGACATGGCAGAGGAAAAGACTCCAGAAGATGCGGCCGCACCAGAGAAGGCCGAAACCGAGGTCAAACAGGCCGAGATCGCAGGTGACGAGACCAATACGTCCGAGCTCGAGGCAGCTCTTGTCGCAGACTTGTCGCCCAAGGCCGGATACTCGCCACGTCTGCTGCGGCGTGGAGACGTCATTGGCGTCTCTGTCGTCAAGCTCGAGCGTGACGGAGTCATGGTCAATGCCGGCGGGAAGGGAGACTACTATATCCCGCTCAACCGCTTGACTATGCGTACCGATGTAGCTGTCGGCGAAATTGCGCACGTTGGCGAAACGATGAAGGTGGCCGTTGTCAAGGAAGAGGATGAACAAGGTACGGCAGTCCTCTCCAAGCTGAAGGCTGATCAGGAAGAGGTCTGGACCGATGTCGAGAAGTACTTCGAGGAACAGACAATCGTCACTGCCAAAGTTACCAAGGCTATCAAGGGCGGTCTGCTTGTGGATATCGGGGTGCCCTGCTTCCTGCCTCAATCACAGGTCGCCAGCGACTACCGCAACAACCTGCCTTCATTGGTTGGCCAGGACATTCCTGTCAAGGTCACCGAGTTCGACAAGAAACTCCGCCGGATTATCGCCTCTCATCGTGCAGCGATGCAGGTTATCCGCCAGAAGCAGAAGAAAGAGTTCTTCACAAAGATACAGCCGGGAGATATCTATGAGGGCACTGTCAACGGTATCGCTGAGTTCGGTGCGTTTGTGGACATCGGGTACGGGGTCGAAGGCCTGGTCCATCTCTCAGAGCTGACTTATGGTCGCCGCCGTCCTGTCGAGGAGGTCGTCCAGAAGAAGGACAAGGTCAAGGTCAAGGTTCTCAAGGTCGACCCGGAGACGGGAAAGGTCTCCTTGAGCATCAAGCAGACGAAGCCACATCCTTGGGAAACCATCGAGGAAGACTATCCTGTCAACATGATCCTCGAGGGGGCAGTGATTCGTATCCTGACCTTTGGAGCGATTATTGAGCTTTCAGAAGGTGTCACAGGCCTCCTGCACATTTCACAGATCTCCAACGACAAGATTCGCAAGGTCGAGGACGTGCTGAACGTGGGAGATGTTCTCAAGGTTCGTGTGCTCGAGGTCCTGAAGGACGAGCGCAAGGTCAAGCTGAGCATGAAGGGCGTGGAAGGCAACGAGAGCTTGTTCGGACGTGAGCCCGGCCAGCAGACACCGCCGGTGAAGACTGGGTCGGATATGGACGCAACCGACAGCAATGTCGTCGACCCCAAGACCGTCGAGCCCGAAGTCGTCGAACCGGAAGTCGTCGAACCGGAAGTCCCCGCCGTTGAGACCGTCGAACCCGCTGCAGCTGAACCCATGTCGACCGAAGAGGCTGTCCAGCACGACGAGACAGAAGGGCCTGCAGAGACTTAACTGGCGAATCAGGCCTGTTGGTGTGCTTTTCCAGAAGAATACTTCCAGATAGGTTCAGATTGACGGGGTTGCAGTACCGCGCAGAAATGTGTGGCCAACTGCACTCCGTCTTTTTTCTTGTTGTCCCGTGGTGGTCGTGCAATGTGCGCTGACAACAGGAGGAGGCAGTCATGATAGCATTTCTGTTTCCCGGGCAGGGTTCGCAATACGTGGGAATGGCCGGCAAGGTGGTCGACCCGATCCTGACTCGCAAGCTGTTTGAACGGGCAAGCGACGCGCTTGGCCTTGACCTATGGAATCTTGTCGAGACAGGTGACGAGGCGGCGCTCACTCGCACCGAGAACACTCAGCCTGCCCTCTTTGCGACGGAGATGGCATGGGTCGAGGTACTTGCGAGCAGGGGCATGAGCTGCGATGTTGCTGCCGGTCATAGCTTGGGGGAGTTCAGCGCGTTGTGTTGTGCCGGCGTCTTCACGTTTGAGGATGGCATTCGACTCGTGCGACGACGTGGAGAGATCATGGCAAGAGCTGTATCTGGATCACCGGGTACGATGGCGGCCATCGTAGGATTAGACGACAACGATCTGCAGCGTGTTCTTGCTGAAGGGAGTCGGTCCGGAATCGTGGAAGTCGCCAACTACAACGCTTCCGACCAGACGGTCGTGTCCGGCGAGGTGGCTGCTGTGGATCGCGTCATCGGGGCCGTGAAGGAGATCGGCAGAGGACGCGCGATCAAGCTTCGTGTGAGCGCTCCTTTTCATTCGTCCATCATGGCTGGCGGTGCTGCCGAGTTTGGGGCGGTTGTGCATGATACCCCGTTTTCCCGGCCTCGTTTTCCCGTTGTGAACAATGTGGCAGCTTTATCGGAAGATGACCCCGAGACAATCAGGGGGCGCCTTATTGCGCAGTTCAAGAGCCCGGTGCAGTGGGTGCGTACGATGGAGACACTCCAGAGAATGGGAGTGAGCGCGTACCTGGAAGTCGGACCGAAGGGTGTGCTGACGGCACTTGGGCGGAGGGCGGTTCCTGGAGGAAACGTCAGGGCTGTGGAGGAAGAGAAATGGCAATGACGCTGGAAGGAAAGACTGCCCTGGTCACGGGTGGATCCCGAGGCATCGGTAGAGGCATTGCTCTCGAGTTGGCAATGCAGGGAGCCAATGTCGTCATCGATTTCCACCAGAACCGCGTGGCGGCAGAAGAAGTTGTCGCAGCCGTCACTGCGATGGGTCGGGTCTGTGAAGCGGTCCAGGCGGACGTCGGGGACGTCGCTCAGGCCGATAGCTTGGTTGCCCGGAGTATCATGTTGACAGGTTCGCTGGACATCCTGGTCAGCAACGCCGGTATCACTCGAGATGCTTTGCTGGTCCGGATGACGGATGAGAAGTGGAACGACGTGCTGCGAACGAATCTCACGGGCACGTTCAACGTAACGCGCGCAGCTGCCCGCTACATGATGCGTCAGAAATCCGGACGTATTGTGTTGATCTCGTCGGTAGTCGGGCTGGAAGGGAATGCCGGGCAAGCCAATTACGCGGCAAGCAAAGCAGGTGTTATCGCTCTTGCGAAGACGGCGGCGAAAGAGCTGGGCGCGCGCGGGGTCACTGTTAATGTCGTTGCGCCTGGATTTGTGGAGACAGACATGACAAGCTCGCTTGACAATGAGGTCGTATCCTCGTATCTTGCCAGTATTCCGCTCAGACGGGCTGGAACACCTGGCGACGTTGCCAAAGCTGTGGCGTTCCTTGTAAGTGAGGGCGCTTCGTACATTACCGGCCAAGTGCTCGCGGTTGACGGGGGGTTGTCTCTCTGAAGCGCTTGGACATTCTTTTCTCAGGAGGAATCTGATGACTAAAGAAGAAATCCGCTCGAAGGTAGTAGACATTGCCAAGGAAAAGCTGGGTGTCGAAGAGTCTCGCATTACAGATGAGGCTCAATACGTCAAGGATCTTGGTGCCGACTCTCTGGCATTGGTCGACATTACAATGGCACTGGAAGACGCTTTTGGAACATCGATTCCCGACGAGGACATCGAGAAGATTGCGTCTGTGGGGCAGACAGTCGACTACGTAATGTCCCACATTGCCTGACGCTGCAGGAGACAGGATTTCCATGGAGCGGACCCGTGTCGTCATAACGGGGCTTGGTATTGTGTCGCCGATCGGAAACAACGTCCCTGCGTTTGAGGCGGGACTCGCGGCTGGCGTCTCAGGTGTGGGGCCGATCACCCGGTTCGATGCAAGCGCCATCAGTTGTCGTATTGCAGGCGAAGTAAAGGGCTTCAACCCGGAGGACTACTTCGAAAAGCGTGACGTTGCACGTACCGACCGTGTACAGCAGCTGGCGCTTGCAGCTGCACAGGAAGCCATACTGGATTCACGGCTGGATCTGCAGGCTGAGGACAGAGAGCGAATCGCCGTCTACGTCACGAGCGGTATAGGTGGTGGTGAGTCCTTGGAAGGTGAAGTGTTGCAGGTCGCTGTCAGGGGGCCTTCGCACCTCTCTCCGTTTCTCATTCCAAAGATGCTTGTGGACTCCATTCCGGGGACTATAGCTCAGCGGTTCAAGCTCTATGGAGGAACCAGCTCGGTCGTCAGCGCCTGCGCGAGTGGTACCCAGATGCTGGGGGAGGCTCTTGAGGCTATTCGGCGAGGCGACGCAGACGTCATCGTGACGGGGGCGTCCGATGCAGCGGTGACAATGACGGGCATTGGAGCATTTGCCAATATGCGCGCGCTTTCTACGCGGAATGATGACCCCGGACATGCTTCCCGGCCTTTCGACAAAGAACGCGATGGATTCGTCATGGGCGAAGGCGCAGGAATACTGATTCTGGAACAGCTCGGCCATGCGCTTGCTAGGGGGGCACACATCTATGGCGAGATCCTGTCTCAAGCAGTAACATCAGATGCGTACCATATGACGTCGCCCGATCCTGAGGCGAGACAGATCGTGCGGGCAATGCGTACCGCCATCGAGCGTGCGGGACTCACTCCACTGGATATCGATTACGTCAATGCACACGGGACGTCGACCCCGGCGAACGACCGGACGGAGTCATTTGCTTTGCAGACGCTTTTTGGAAGCCGAGCTCGCCTTGTTCCTGTAAGTTCCACAAAGTCCATGATCGGCCACCTGTTGGGTGCTGCCGGTGCCACAGAGACGATAGCTTGCATGTTGACCATCAAGAACAGACTGATCTATCCTACCATCAACTATGCGACGTTCGACCCCGAATGTCCGTTGGACTATGTCCCGAACGTTGCGCGTTCATCCGACGTCCAGTATGTCCTCAAGAGTTCGTTCGGGTTCGGCGGTCACAACGTGTGTATTGTTCTGGGGCGGTACGCAGGGTAGCGTATCCACTGTCTAGCAACAAAGAAGCCCCGTCAACATGTCGCCGACGGGGCTTCTTTGTACCTTATGGGGCAGCAGACTATTCTTCGACAGTGATTGAGGCGACGGGACATGATTCGGCGCCTTCCTTGCAGCAACCGGCAGCGCCACAATCGGCACCTGGGATGACCTCGGCCTTACCAAGCTCATCATTGAGTCTGAATACCGCATCGCACAGAGCGACGCAAGCGCCACACCCGATGCAAGTCTCCTGATTGATTGAAACCTTCATGGTTCCTCCTTTGGCATAGATGCTGTACTTCTATTTTACTGGTTAACAGCTGGGTGTCAATTTGCTTGTGCTACTCTGTCGTTCGCACCAGATCGACAATGAATGCGATTGCTTCTGAGGCAGAGACGGCTTTCTTGTCCGTCTTGTTGCTGCGGAGAGTGACCTCGAAATTGCCCGTCTTGAGGAAAGAATTGCCGACGACAACCTGGATTGGGAAACCCATAAGGTCAGCATCATTGAACTTGACACCTGCTGACTCGCTTCGGTCATCAAGAATGACGTCAATCCCAGCCTTCTCGAGTCCTTCGTAAAGCTCCAGCGCTGCATGCCAGACTGCATCGTCACCCTTGTTGAGGGGAACGACAACGACGTGGAAGGGGGCGACGGACATCGGCCAGATGATACCCTTGTCGTCGTGATGCTGCTCGATGATGGCGGCCAGTGTACGCCCGATGCCAATGCCGTAGCACCCCATGAAATACGGTTTCTCGCTGCCATCTTCGTCGACATAGTTGGCATGAAGAGGGACAGAGTACTTCGTACCGAGCTTGAACGTGTGACCGACTTCGATACCTGTGGCCGTATGCAGCGGATGGCCGCATACGGGGCAAACGTCCCCTGCCCGGACGGTCCTTATGTCTGCCACGATGGTCGAGTCAAAGTCGCGCCCAAAGAAGGCATTCCTGATGTGGAACCCATCTCTGCCGGCTCCGACGGTATAGGCGACGTCCCGACGAACCATCTCGTCGACGACGACGGGTACCGCCGTCTGCATGGGCCCGACTGAACCCGGGTGAACGCCAAGGATGCTCAGTACTTCCTCGTCGGTCGCCAGCCGGCCCTCGCGGGCTTGCACGGCTTTCCGGAGCTTGACCTCGTTGATGTCGTCATCTCCTCGAACCACGAGGAGCCAGGGTTTGTCGTCAGCCACATAGAGCATGGATTTGAGGACGGCGTTTGGATCGACGACAAAGAAGTGGGTAACTTCTTCGATGGAGTGGATGCCAGGCGTGGCCATGCTTTCCGGGGCGGCTGGAGTACCCGTAATGTTCTCAGGGCTCGTTGCCGGATGCGCCTTCGCGAGTTCGAGGTTGGCGGCATAGCCGCAGTTGTCGCATGCGGCGTAGGCACATTCTCCGTTGTCTGCCTGGACCGTGAACTCGTGCGACGACGAACCGCCGATGGCACCAGAATCTGCCTGGATAGGGCGAAACGTGAGGCCAACACGGTGGAAAATGTTGTTGTATGCCTCGAACATGAGCGCGTAGTTTGGCTCGATGGATACCTCGTCGCGATCGAAGCTGTAGGCGTCCATCATCGTGAACTCACGGCTTCGAATAAGGCCATACCTGGGGCGAATCTCATCCCGATACTTGTTGGTGATGTGATACAGGTTGAACGGCAATTCCTTGTAGGAATGGCGCTCACTGCCGACGACAGACGTGACCAGCTCCTCATGCGTTGGCCCCAGACAGAATGAACGGCCCTTCCTGTCAGTCAACTTGAACATTTCGTCGCCGTACAGATCCCAACGGCCGGTCGCCTGCCAGGGTTCAGCCGGCATCAACAAAGGCATCAGAATTTCCTGGGCGCCATGACTGTCCATCTCCTGGCGTACAATCTCCTCTATACGCTGCTTGACACGCAGGCCGAGATTGAGATAGGTGTAGATGCCAGAAGCCGATTTGCGAAGCAGGCCGGCGCGAAGCATAAGTTGGCCGCTTATGGTCTCGGCGTCCTGGGGAACTTCACGCAGACGCGGTGCAAAGATTTTGCTCAGATACAAGGTTTCCTCCTGATGTCTTAGACGAGCGTATATATTATAGATACAGGGTCGGTTTTGCAAGGGAGTCGATTGCTGCTAATATGAAATAAGGATCGGAAGGGAGCAGGGACTGACCCGCAGTGCCAGGGAAGACCGGTGTTCGTCATGGCCTCCGGGAAAGGCGAGTGTGAACTCTGATTGTGTCCAGGCCTGCTCTCAGACATAGTTCGCAAGGGGGAACCATGTACTTGGTTATCGCAGGAAACATTGGTGCAGGAAAGACATCACTTGCTCAGATGATCTCGCGTGAACTTGGTTTTTCCGTCTACTTCGAAGCGTTCGGCGAGAACCCGTTCTTGCCCAGCTATTACCAGGACATGCGTCGCTGGGCATTTGCGACACAGATCAGCTTCCTGGCTCTCCGGTACGAGCAGATTCTGAACCACGTCCTGATGAGCGATGTCCCCGCTATCCTTGACCGTTCCATCTATGAGGATCGCGAGATCTTTGCCAAGGCACTAGTGCGCGATGGACTCCTGTCGCCAGACGAGTGGAATACCTATGACAGGCTGTACCAGCTCATGGTACGCCGGCTTCCCAACCCCAACCTGCTCGTGTATCTTCGCCGAGACGTCCCGACGCTGCTTGCCAACATCCGTAAACGCAATCGTAGCATTGAGAACATCAGCGGAGACTACCTGGAGGGTCTGAACAAGCAGTACGAGGAGTTCTATGGAGGTTGGCATTATCCCAAGGTCGTGTTCGAGGAGGACATCTTCGACCATGCCGCTGATGTGCTGCAGCTTGTCAAGAGTGTTATCTAGCACAGAGTTGTGTGTTTTTTCACAAACCATTGCAATGTTGGCGCATGGGCCTAGAATGAAAGATGGCGTTTTAAAGCCCCATAACGGGACGGCTCTCCGTTCTCCCTGAGAGCCAACACTACACGTCACGGAGGCTATTATGGCAGGCGAGAAGAAAAACTGGTTCCAGGTAGCTCAAGACAGAATTCAGATTGCAGGCACGAAGCTTGGTCAGAATCCCGAGATCACGGAGATTCTCCGCAACCCACAGAGGACGCTCAGCGTTTCCATTCCTGTTCGCATGGATGATGGCACCACGAAGGTTTTCCAGGGATTCCGCTGCCAGCACAACGACGCGGTTGGCCCGACCAAGGGTGGCATCCGGTTCCATCAGGATGAAACGCTTGAGGACGTTAAGGCTCTCGCGGCCCTTATGACGCTCAAGTGCGCGGTCGTTGGCCTTCCCTACGGCGGCGGCAAGGGCGGCATTGTTGTCGATCCCAGCAAGTTGTCAACCGGCGAACTCGAGAGGCTTTCTCGGGGGTACATTCGCGCGTTGGGGACGTTTATCGGTGCCGACCGCGATGTACCTGCTCCGGATGTTAACACGACCGGCCAGATCATGGCATGGATGATGGACGAGTACAGCAAGCTGACCGGACACAACAACTTTGCCCTCTTGACGGGCAAGCCTATCATCATTGGCGGATCTCTTGGCAGGACTGCTGCAACCGGGCTAGGCGGAGTGTACTGCCTGCGGATGGCTGCCAAGAAGCTTGGGATGAACCTCAGGGGTGCGACAGTTGCCATCGAAGGATTCGGCAACGTGGGCTTCTATGCCTCCAAGATTCTGCACGATGAAGACGGCACCAAAATCGTGGCCATCACGATGGTCAACGGCGGTGTCTACGACCCCAAGGGTATCGACCCCGATGATCTGAAAGCCTACGAGACCAAGAACGGCACCGTGAAGGGGTATAAAGGGCTGGACAATATGTCCAACGAGCAACTACGCGCGCTGGACGTCGACATCTACGTTCCCGCAGCTCTCCAGAACGCCATCTTCAAGGACAATGCGAAGGACGTCAAGGCGAAGATCGTCGTCGAGCTGGCCAACGGTGGTATCAACCCTGATGCAGACGAGATCCTTGAGAAGAACGGCGCTTTTGTCATCCCGGACATTCTGGGCAACGCCGGTGGCGTTACCGTTTCCTACTTCGAGTGGGTTCAGAACAACTACGGATACTACTGGTCCGAGAAGGAAGTCAACGAGAGGCTTGACCGTGTCATGACCGAGGCATTCGACCGTGTCCACAATATGTACACCAGGCACAAAGCAGACAAGGTCACGATGAGGATGGCCGCTGACATGGTCGCAGTCGAGCGTGTTGGTGAAGCCGTCAAGATCCGTGGCTGGGTCGCCTGATAGACAGTAGTTCTCTCGGGAGGGTGCGTTCAGCGCCCTCCTTTCTTGCTGGTGCACTAGGATATTGGAGGCGCCCATGCAATTCAGGATTCTTGTGGTCAATCCAGGCTCCACAAGCACGAAACTGTCTATCTTCGGAGATCGAACCCCAGTCGTGACGGAAACCGTGTCGCACGACGCTGCGACGATCGCCCAATTTGTCTCGCTCATGGATCAGCTGCCCATGCGGCTGGCGATTGTCAAGGATTTCCTTGCGCGTCACAATGTGGCCGTGGCCGGTCTTTCGGCTATTGCCTGCAGGGGAGGGCTGCTACGACCGCTTCCCTCAGGAACGTATCGCGTCGATGAAGCGATGGTACATGACCTGCACGAACCTGCGATGGGCGCACACGCATCCAATCTGGCTGCGTGCATCGGATTCGAACTGTCAACGGAGTCGGGTGTCCCGGCGTTCATCGTAGACCCTGTCGTTGTCGACGAACTGACCCCATTAGCGCGTCTCTCCGGCCTCAAGGGGCTTGACCGCGTGAGCATCTTTCATGCTCTCAACCAGAAGGCTGTCGCCAGGCAGGCGGCGGCAGACATTGGCAAGACCTATGAAGAGGCTAATCTCATCGTGGTGCATCTCGGTGGAGGAATCTCTATCGGGGCGCACCACCTGGGTCGGGTCATTGACGTGAACAATGCGCTCAACGGTGATGGTCCTTTCGCTCCTGAGAGAGCGGGCAGTCTGCCGGCTGTTGGGCTGGTCAAGTTGTGCTTTTCAGGTGCATATTCGCAGTCAGAGGTGATGAAACTCCTTGCGGGCAAGGGAGGGCTGGTCAGCCATCTCGGAACGAATGATGCTCGCACGGTCGAGAAGATGATCGATGAGGGTGACGAGCACGCTCGCCTAGTGTACACTGCAATGGCGTACACGGTCGCGAAGACCATCGGGGAAATGGCCACCGTGCTGAAGGGAGACGTCGACGCCGTTGTCGTGACGGGAGGTATCGCCCGGTCGGCTTTCCTCATTGATGAGATCACGAGGCGTGTCCAGTTCATCGCACCGGTCAAGGTCTATCCGGGCGAGGATGAGATGAAAGCGCTGGCTTTGGGTGTACTCCGCGTGCTGGATGGTTCGGTACCCGCCGGAGTGTATCCGCCGGACCAGGTGGCATAGCGGACGGTCCTGAGCATGTTCAACGTGCAGGCCCATGCGTGAACTTGCCGATTTGTTTGGTTTGCCCCAGGCAGGCCAGTCGATTGTGTTTGCCGGGCCATCCGGATCAGGCAAGACCGAGGTCGCTATCAACCTCGCCCTGTCACTGATCCGGGTGATGACATCCCCGGTTACACTATGCGACCTGGATGTCGTCAAGCCGTATTTCCGTCTTCGCGACATGTTGCGACTGCTCACCGAGGACGAAGCAAGGAGACTGATCATCGTCGAACCGGAGCGTCGACTCCTTCATGCAGACATTCCGACGTTTCCTCGTAATCTGCATGCTCTTCTGTCTTCTTTAGAGACAATCAAGGTCATCGATGTTGGTGGAGACGCCATCGGGGCAGGAGCTGTTGCCCAGTTTCGTGAAACGATTATTGCCAGTGACTACCGCCTGTACATTGTGGTGAACACGCTGCGACCGGGAATGGACAGTGCTGATGGCCTGAAGCGTATGTTGACGGCTATTCGCTCAGGCGCACGCCTTGAGGTGACTGGGCTTGTTGCCAACACGAATCTGCAGGCAGAGACGAATGCAGACGATGTGCAGCACGGCTATGATGCTGTCAAGGCTCTCGGCGACAGTGAAGGGTTGCCTGTCGTCGCAGTACTTGTGTCGCCGGAGTATGCCGATCAGATAGTGCATCGACTCACGCCGGGTGCGGCCAGGCTGTTGTCGGTGATTCGCGTTTTCAATCGCATTCTGGATACAGTCGGGTCGCAAACGGAATTCTGAAGCAATATGGAGGTCAACCTTGGAAAGAGTTTCTATTGACGAACAGCGGTGCAAGAGTTGTGGTCTTTGCGTCAGCGTTTGTCCTGTCAAGATCTTGATCATAAGTGACCGGTTGAACGCTCGTGGTTTCAGACCTGCACAATGCACGGATCAGGACAAGTGTACCAGTTGTGGTTCGTGTGTGCTGGTTTGCCCTGATATTGCCATCGAACTGCACAGAGAGGTGAAGGCATGAGCGACAAGGTCCTTATGAAGGGGGCGGAAGCCCTTGCGGAAGGTGCCATCCAGGCGGGATGTCGCTACTATTTTGGCTACCCTATCACGCCACAGAATGAGACGCCCGAGTACATGAGCCGCCGTCTCCCGGAGGTTGGTGGCAGATTCGTGCAGGCTGAAAGCGAGGTTGCGTCTATCAACATGGTCTACGGTGCCGCCTGCACAGGTGTCCGAGCCATGACGTCGTCCTCCAGCCCGGGCATTTCCCTGATGCAGGAAGGCATTTCCTACATTGCCGGCTCCAATGTCGCGTGTGTCATCATGAATGCCATGCGTGGCGGGCCTGGCCTCGGCAACATTGCCCCCGCTCAGGCGGACTACTTCCAGGCGGTTAAAGGGGGCGGCAACGGGGATTATAAACGCATTGTCCTTGCTCCCTCGTCGATTCAGGAGGGCGTGGACCTGTTTGTCGATGCGTTCGAACTGGCGGACAAGTACCGCATGGTGGTCATGGTCATTGTTGATGGTCTCATCGGGCAGATGATGGAACCCGTCGAGTTCAAGACCAAGGTCGATGTTTCGACGCTGAAGACACCGGAGTGGGCAACGATCGGGCGACACGGGCGTGACCATGCAAACATTATTACAAGTCTTACGCTGGACGCTGCCGGACTAGAGGAGTGGAACCTCAAACTCCAGGCAAAATACGCGCAGGTCGAGCTGACCGAGAGTCGCATCGAGGAGTACCAGATGGACGACGCCGACTACGCTATCATCGCATATGGCACGATGGCCCGTATCGCAAAGACGACAGTGCGCATGGCGCGTGCAAAGGGCATCAAGCTCGGGCTGTTGCGGCCGATAACGGTCTGGCCATTTCCTGCAAAGCAGATCCAGGCATACGTTGGCAAACTGAAGGGGACTTTGACGGTCGAACTTGCGTACAGGCAGCTGTTTGAGGATGTTCAGCTGACATTGTGCGACAAGATGCCTCTGGGCTGGTATGGACGGGGCGGCGGAGTCGTGCCGGGACCTCAGGAAATACTTGCGGCATTCGAAGAGCAGTTTGGGAAAGGACGGTAGAGCCATGGCTGAACAGATGAAGGTCATCTACGAACGCCCCAGATCGTGGGCAAACAAAGTAACACACTATTGTCCGGGTTGTACGCACGGAGTCGCCCATCGGCTTATCGCCGAGTTGGTGGATGAGATGGATCTTCTGGACAAGACCATTGGGGTCTGGCCGGTTGGTTGTTCCGTTCTTGGATACGAGTACTTCAACTTTGACAGCGTCGAGGCGGCGCATGGCCGTGCTCCAGCGATGGCCACCGGCATCAAGGTCACGAATCC
>DASVKR010000155.1:0-6444 GCA_036385275.1 Candidatus Cryosericum sp.
CCCGCATCACCAAGGAAGGGTACCTCCACATCGGCAAGGCCGGTGGTATCGACGACCGGCTGCTGCTGGGCAAGAAGGTGCTGGTCGGCAAGGACCGCCTCTCAGGCGTAACAGCCATCAAGGCAGTGCATCTGTCCACCCATGAAGAAGTCGAAAACACTGTCATCAAGGCAGACGACATCGTCGTCGATATCGGCGCCAAGTCGGACAAGGAGCTGGCGGGCAAGGTGGCCGTCGGTGATCAGATCACGTTCGACACGGCGTTCGGAACATTTGGCGACGGGTATCTGGTCGGCAAGGCGTTTGACGACCGGGTCGGCTGCGCCATCGTGGCTGAGTTGCTCAAGATGGATTGGCCCTTCTCGGTCATCGGGATGTTCTCGGCGCAGGAAGAAGTGGGAACAAAGGGAGCCATGGTCGGAGCGTGGCGATACACGCCTGACATCAGCATTACCGTCGAGGGCACCATTGCGGCCGACATTGGTGAGGTCAAGGATTACCAGGAGGTCACCAGCTTGGGTGCCGGCACCGTCCTCACCATCAAGGACGGCGGCATGATCACGGACCACCGGCTTCGCAACCAGCTGATCGAAGTCGCGAAAGCGAACGGGCTTCCCTGGCAGTTCAAGCGCATGCCGGCAGGCGGGACGGACGCTCGCAGCATCCAGCTCACCAAGGCAGGTGTGCGGACACTGGCAGTCGCCGCCCCTGCGCGCTACATCCACTCTCCCGTGTCGCTCATCAAGATCTGCGACTACGAGAACACGGTATTGCTTCTTTCAAAGTTCCTGGCACAACTTGCTACCACGGAGGCATAGATGAACAAACTCATCTGCACATTGACACAGGCCTGGGGGCCCACAAGCTACGAAGAGGGCATTCGAGACGTTATCACGGGCGAACTCGATTCCCTGCATATGGACTCCAGCGTGGACACACTTGGGAACCTGATTTACTGCATTCCCTCTCCTGGAAAGCCGAAGCTGCTCCTATCAGCCCACATGGACCAGATCGGCATCATCGTCACTCACGTCGACAAGGACGGCTTCCTTCGCTTCGGCGCGGTCGGCGGACTCGACCCGTACAAGGTCCTGGGACATCGCTTTGTCTTCAAGAACGGAACCGTCGGTGTTGCAGCCGTCGAAAGCAAGGAACACAAGACGCTCGAGCATCTGACACTGGACAAGTTGTTCCTTGATATCGGCGCAGCGTCGAAGGATGACGCCCTCCTGCATGTCGCCGTCGGCGATTTCGCCGTGTACGCAGGTGACTGTGTGCAGGTGGGTAACCGCGTGACATCTGCGGCACTCGACGACCGTATCGGTTGCTACGTCCTCATCGAGGCTCTCAAGGCCGCAATGGGAAAGGAGCTGAACTACGAGACATATGCCATGTTCAGCGTGCAGGAAGAGATCGGCATCAAGGGCGCCAAGGTCGGCGCATGGGGCGTCCAGCCGGACCTCGCCATCGCTCTGGACATCACTGCCTGGGGTGATACCCCGGAAAGCTACGTTCTGGACATCGGTCTGGGCAAAGGGCCCGCCATCAAGGTCAAGGACGCCGGAATGGTCGCGACGCCTGCCGTCCGTGACCTGCTCATCGAGGCTGCAAAGAAACACGGCATCCCGTTCCAGCTCGAAGTCCTCCAGGGTGGCACGACCGACGCGGCTGCCATCCAGACCAACGCCAGTGGCGTCCCCACCGGCGTCATCAGCATTCCCGACCGCTATGTCCACAGCGCCAGCGAAATGGTCGACCTCGGCGACGTCGAAGGCTGCATCAAGCTCCTGGTCGCCGTCCTTCTGAAGTAGCAGCAGGGCGTCCCTTGATAAACCGAACCGGCAGCCGCAATGGGCTGCCGGTTCGCATAGACCTTGACCTCTCAGGTTCAGAGACACCCTTTACTTCTCTTCGCGTGCGTAGGGTATCCCCAGTTCCTTTGGCGTCCCGACGTGACGCACGCGGACAATGAGGGTTGCCACGATGATGACGGCGAACGTCGTTATGTAGGGCAACATCGACAGCAGAGCACTGTTGATATAGGTGCCCCCCGCCTGGAGTTGAAGCTGCAGAGCCTCGATGCTCCCGAACAGAAACGCTCCAACGAGAGCGTTGAAGGGATTCCACATGGCAAAAACCACGAGCGCAACGGCAATCCACCCCTTGCCGGACGTAATGCCGTTGAGCCAGTACGGGTGGATGCAGCATGTAATGTACGCTCCCCCCGCACCCGCAAGTGCTCCTCCCAGAATGGTCCAGAAGTAGCGCGTGCCCACCACGTTGACGCCCATGGCGTCTGCAGCCTTCGCGTTTTCGCCGACCGCCCTCAGGTTGACACCGACCTTCGTCTTGAACAGCAGGAACCAGAACAGGGCTACCAGGATGTAGCCGGCATAAACAATCAGGTCCTGGCTGAAGAGGATCGGTCCGACGACCGGGATCTGTGACAGCCCGGGAATCGCCATGGGTTTGATGGGGGTCGTGAGACGTTGAGAGACCCACCTGTCGCCATAGAAACTGGTGAGGCCCGTCCCGAATATGGCGAGCGCGAGGCCAGTGACCGTCTGGTTGCCACGAAGCGTCACACAGATGAAGGCATGGATAGCTGCTGCTGCTGCCGCTGCCGCCATGCCGAGCAGCAGGCCGACATAGGGATTGCCGGTCTTCATGGCTCCAAGGAACCCGAAAAACGCACCGATCAGCATCAGTCCCTCGAGCCCAAGGTTCAGCACGCCGCTGCGCTCCGTCAGGACTTCACCCAGCGTGGGAAACAGAAGAATCGTCCCAGACTGGACGGCTCCTGCGAGAACCTTGATCAGGATGCTGTCAAAGGCAGGATTCATGCGCCCCCCGAGCCCTTTCGTCTAAGGCCCCCGAGCACTTTTTCCCAATGCGAGGGGTGCTTCTGGGGGGCGTACTCAGCCTCCTCGTCAGGGTGACGCGGTAGTGCGTGATGATCTCTCCTGCCAGCAGGCAGAAGAGGATCGAGCTCTCGATCACGCCGACGATGCCAAAGGGGACCCGCATGACGATCTGGATCTGGTAGCCGCCGGCTTCGAGAGCCGCCAGGAGCACCGATACCCCAACGGCGACCAGCGGGTCGAGCCCTGCCAGCCAGGCGGCGATGATAGCGGTGTACCCGTAGTCTGAGTTGATCTCCAGTTGCAGGATGCGCAGCACGGCTGAGGTGTGTGCGATACCGGCCAGGCCGGCAAGCCCTCCCGAGATGACCGCTGCGATGATGACCGTCTTGAACACATTGATGCCGGCGTATCTGGCTGCGCGCTCGTTGTCGCCCAGAACTCTGGTCTCATACCCGAAGCGCGTCTTCCGGATGATGATCCAGACGATCACCGCGGCAGCCAGCCCGAAGAACAGCCCGATGTGGAGCCGCGAGGGAGCCGGGAGAATGCGTGGAAGCTGGGCATTGAGCGCAAAGTTCTTGGAGAGTGGAAACCCGCGGGTGCCCCATGTTCCATACATGAAGAACCACAGAATGTACGAAGCGATGTAGTTGAGCAGAAGCGTCGCAATGACCTCGTTGACATTCCAGTACACCTTGAGAAGTGCAGGGATGATAGCCCATAGAGCTCCTCCAAGGGTGCCGAGCACCAGCATTAGTGTCAGCAGCACCGGCCGGGACATCGTCGCCGGACCAAACAGCGCCAGATAAGATCCACAGATGGCCCCCATGATGTACTGACCCTTCGCCCCGATGTTGAAGAACTTCATGCGGTAGACCAGACAAAGCCCCACGGAGATGAGGATAAGGGGAACCGCGATGACCAGGGTCTCCGAAAAGGTGTACGCCGACCCGAAGGCTCCCTTGACGATTGCTCCATACACTCTCACCGGGTTGACACGGGCAAACAGCATGACAACAGACCCCGCGAGGAGGCCAAGCAAGACCGAGCAGATGGGTACCAGGACGCGAAGCCGTACCGGCGTCTTATCGCGTTTCTCGAATCGCAGCATCTCTGACCCCTTTTCCGGTCAAACCTTGACGCCCACGGCGCCCGTCATCATCAGACCGATCTGCGCAATGTCCACGTGGTGCGCGTCCACGATACCGACGATGCGTCCCTCGTACATCACTGCGATCCGGTCTGCAACCATGAGAATCTCATCCAGATCTTCGCTGATGAGAAGCACGGCCACCCCGTTGTCGCGCTGTTCCAACAGCGTCTTGCGCACGAACTCGGTAGCACCCACATCGAGGCCGCGGGTCGGGTGTTCTGCAATCAGGAGCCTCGGGTTCTCCTCGATCTCGCGGGCAAGCAGCAACTTCTGCATGTTCCCGCCGGAAAGGACCTTGACTGGAGCATTCCGGAGAGGCACGGCGATGTCGAACTTCTCGATGAGTCCGTCAGCATACGCGCAGGCGGCACCATAGTCGATAAATGTCCCCCTGCGTATCGGCTCCTGCCTGTACCTTCGCAGCATGGCGTTCTCGACCGTGGAGAGATTGGGCACGAGGCCAACGCCAAGTCTATCGGCCGGTATGTAGTTCACCCCCGCGGATGCCAGCGTGCACGGAGTCGCGTTGGTCACATCGATGCCCTCGACCATGACGTGTCCGCTGACGAGGTGGCGCAGTCCCGTGATACATTCCGCCAGCTGGACCTGCCCGTTGCCGGCAACACCGGCAACACCCATGATCTCGCCGCCGTGGACGGTGATGCTCAGCTTGTTGAGAGCCATGATGCCACGGTCATCGTAGACCTGAGCGTCTTCCACCTTGAGGATCTCCCGGCCCTGTTCGATGTCCTTGCGCTCGAGGCGGAACAGGACGTCGCGCCCGATCATCATCTTTGCGAGCTCGCGTTCCGTGATGGAGGCCGTATCGATGGTGCCCACCAGCCGTCCCTTTCTCAGTACCGTGACGCGATCGGAAACCGACATGACCTCGTTGAGTTTGTGGCTGATGAAGATGATGGATTTGCCCTCCGACTTCATCTCTCGGAGGATGCCGAACAGCTCGTCGGACTCCTGCGGCGTCAGTACAGCGGTCGGCTCATCCAGGATCAAGATGCGAGCACCCTTGAACAGTGTCTTGATGATCTCGACACGCTGCTGTTCGCCCACGGACAACTGCCAGATCTTGGCATAGGGGTCGACGCGAAAACTGTACTTCTTCGCTATGGCCTCAATTCGGCCGGCCACGGACTTCTTGTCTATGTAGAAACCCTGAGACTCCAGTCCCAGGATGACATTCTCGATGACAGAGAGAGAATCGACCAGCATGAAATGCTGATGGATCATCCCGATACCATGCTTCATGGAATCGAGCGGCGAGCGCAAATCGACGCGTTTCCCCTCGATGACGATCTCGCCCTCGTCTGGATAGTAGATACTGTCGAGAACGTTCATGAGCGTTGTCTTGCCGGCTCCATTCTCGCCAAGCAACGCATGGATCTCGCCCTTCCGCAATGCGAAGTTCACGTGGTCATTGGCCACGATGCCCGGAAAGCGCTTGGTGATGTTGCTCATGACGAGCATCAGTTCTTCCTGGCCATCCATCTTTTCCTCCATAGAAGAGAAAGGCTCCCCGGCGTAATGCCGAGGAGCCGTGACTGCTTTCTATGAACCGCTTTTGGGGATGTCGCCGATGACGCCCTGCACGAACCACTGCAGGTTCAACTGGTCACCGTCGGACATGGTTGTGCCGGCAGGAACCACGGTCTCGCCCTTCTGGTTGATCATGGGTCCGTCGAACGGTGTGTACTTGCCGTCAAGGATAAGCTGTTTGCGGGTCTTCACATAGTCGATGACGTCCTGCGGAACAGCCGCGCTGATGGGAGCAATGTCGACGATGCCGTCAGCCATGCCTCCCCAGTAGTCACCGCTGGTCCACGTTCCATCTTCAACGGCCTTGGCAACCTTGAGATAGTAGGGGCCCCAGTGCCAGATGCGGGACGTGAGCACGGACTTGGCTTCCTCCGGTGTCTTCATGCCGGCAGCCATGTCCATGTCGTAGCCGATGCCATACTTGCCTGCCTTGAACGCCTCATCCAGAGGTGCAGGAGAATCGACGCCGGATACGATGATGTCACAGTTCTGGTTGAGCAGGGACTTGGCCGCACTGCCTTCTGTGGCGGGGTCGAACCATGAGTTGGTGTAGACGACGGTGACGGTAGCCTTGGGATTGACTTCGCGCAGGCCGACCGTGAAGGAGTCAACCTCGCGGATACACTCGGGGATGGAGAACGGCAGGACAAACCCGATCTTGTTAGTCTTGGTCATCTTACCGGCGACAAGGCCGGAAAGGTAGTCGGGTTGCTCCATACGGCCAAAGTACGTTCCAAGGTTGTCGGAACGCTTGTACCCGGACGCGTGCATGAACTTGACCGTGGGATTGTCCTTGGCCGCGTTCACCATGGGTTCCATAAAGCCGAAGCTCGTGCCGAAGATGAGCTTGTATCCCGCACTCGCATAATCGCGGAA
>DASVKR010000156.1:0-4659 GCA_036385275.1 Candidatus Cryosericum sp.
AAGAATGCTCAGGGAATGCAGCCACCGCGCTCGTCACTTTTACTTGAGGAGCAGGAGCGTCTTTTCGTCGACAAGAAGATTTGGGCGGAACGGATGGATACGGGAACCTTTCACCTCGATCCATCTGATCCTCCTTCCCTATAAGAAAAAGCAATCAATTCATTACACAGCTCCTCGGTAGGCAACTATACCAGCATTCAGGCAGTCAGGACACCGATTGTGGAGCCACGTACGGAAGGCAGCTGGATTCCCGCCTGCGCCGAATGTTCGTGGCGTCTCTACAGCATGGTCCAGGGCACCGCGACGATGTTTCTGGCCAGGTGCAGGACGCGCGTGCCGGTATAGATGATGGCGGCCGCGGGGCATGTTGGCTCCTGGCCCATGTACCAGCGCAGGTGCTCCGTGTCGGACCATGTGACATGGTCGCTGAGTTTGACCTCGATGGCAGTCTTCTTCTGGTCGCGTTCGACGACGAAGTCGACCTCGTGCAGAGGCCCGCGGCGCGTGCGTACAAACCAGATTGAGAGACTGTCCAGGTCCGCGAGCGCTTCGATGCTCATGCAGGCGAGCGCCTCGAACAGGTGTCCAGCCAGCGTGTCATCAATGGATTCTGGTGTTCTCTTGCCCAGCAGGGAGCAGATGAGTCCCGTGTCGAACAAGTAGGACTTCCAGTTGCGTCGGACTGACTGCACGTTGGCGAGAGGAGCAGGAGGCACCAGGTCCAGCAGGTGGGCAGCCCTCAGGGTCTCCACATATCTCCCCACGGTGGAGGAGCTGACATGGGCGTTGCTCGCAACCGAGGAGTACTCCAGCAGGGATCCGGTCGTGATGGCGATCATGCGCATGACCGCCTGGTAGTCGATCATCGAAGCGACTGCCGATATGCCGGGCAAGTCACGCTCGATGTATGTCTGGATGTAACTCTCCCAGAAGAGGGCGGCTTCGGCGGGTGTGCCGTCGCGGATGCCGGGCAGACAGCCGGTGAACAGGACTATCTTGATATCTGGGACGGGTGGTGTGTCCTGCTTTGGTAACAAGGTGCCGTTCAACAGGTCGAGTACCCAGGACGGTTTGCCTGTGCCCTGCCATTCGCTCCACGTGGGCTGACGCAGGACGCTGTACCCCGCACGTCCTGCCAGGCTCTCGTGGATTTGCCGGAGCAGCAGGAAGTTCGCAGAGCCGCTGAGGACGAAGCGACGCGACCGATCGTCATCGACTGCTTTCTTGACGGTGATGAAGAGGTCCGGGACACGTTGGGCCTCGTCGATAACCATACGATCGGCCTGGTTGACGAAACCCTGCGGATCGTTATGGGCCTGGGTCATGGTGGTCAGGTCATCCAGGTTGACGTGTAGGTAATCGGCGAACATTGGCTCATTAGCCAGGAGAGTGCTCTTGCCAGTCTGCCGGGCGCCCGTGAGGACAAGGACGGGGAAGACATGGTCTGAAAGCTGCAATCGATCTGCCATCCAGCGTGTTCTGTACATTGGCGTCACCTCCTGACGTTATTGGCATCACCTCATGGGGGTATTGTACACAATAGCCTCAACAATGCAAGTGAAGCGTGGTACGGGGGGCACCCATGCATGCGAACATGGCTGACCAACAGATGCATGGCAGAAAGACCGGATTTCCACCTTCGTCGAGAAGCACCCCCTCAGAACGCCCCTCAGAAGCATCCCTCGTATTGGACTAACATGCTCGGGGGGAATGACGGACGCAAGCGGGAAGGACGGCACTGCAGGCAGGTTGTCCTCCTGTCTCAGTCCTTCCCGGGGTGGATTTGCGTCGGTATCCGCTCCAATCTGCCATTGACACGCATCGGCGATTCTGCTATAAATCAATTAGGGTGTGGCAATCGATGGCATGCGAGATGCAGCGGAGCCACGAGGATATTTCATCGACCGGCAGCACGGTCCGGGGTATTGGTAAGCGACCGACAAGGGGTTGTAGATAGACCAAGGAGGAATTGACATGGGCGCAACCAATGACATTTTGCTTGGCAGGTGGCATGAACTTAAGGGTCACGTGCGAGAGCAGTGGGGCAAACTCACTGACGATGATCTTACCAAACTGAGCGGCAAGACCGAAGAACTTTCTGGTGTCTTGCAGCAGCGGTATGGCTACGACAAGGCCAAGGCGGAAACTGAAATCAACAACTGGCTGAGCAAGCACTGAGCTAGCACGGCCTGACCCCGAGAACCAAGAAGTAGCATCGGCCTGGTACGCCGTCTTCGCCGAGAAGCACCCCTCGCATGGGAAGAAAGTGCTCGGGGAGAATGACAGACCAACGACAGGGAAGAAAAGCGCCCCCTCACCTGAGGGGGCGTCTGCATCTAGTGTGAGGGAGGCGCTCTCAGTTCTCTGCTCGTTGCTGCGATATGTGATACGCTGCTCAATAGGTCCGAGTGGTACATGCTCACGCGCAGGACCGGATTCCCGCCTGCGCGAAAGGACCCCTTGCCTTGAACAGAAAGGCTCGGGGGGACACGACGCGTTGAGGTGTAACACTCTCGGGACGGTTCCAAGAGTGTTACAGCACGTCGGTCAGCGGAGGGCGTCGTCCAGGAGCTGGACGAGCATGTCGCGGCGCGCCAGGAATGTGCCCTCGGGGACGAAGTGCACAGCCGTTGTGCCGACGGTGCGCTGAGCGACGAAGTCGCGCGTCACGACGACTGCGTGACGAGGATGGGTGTCTTCGACCAGCCGTGCAAGGCCACCGGGGAGACTGGGCTCGCTCAAATGAGCGTCCTTGACCTCGATGGGCAGGATGCGGTCACCGCGCGTCACAACGAAGTTGACCTCGTCCGCGGTCCCCTTGGTACGCCAGTAATGCAGTTCATCCGTCACAGGCAGGACCTTGAGGAGCTCCTGGAACACGACTTGCTCGACAACGTGACCTCGGTCGGTTCGGCTGTCCAGGGCGGCAAGACTGGGCACCGCGCTGTTCCTCATGCCACAGTCCACGAAGTACGCCTTGGGCGTCTTGTGCAAACCGGTCAGCTTGTTGCTTGAGAACGGCATGGCCAGCTCACAGACATACGTCCCCTGCAGCATAGCGACGTAGTGACGAACGGTCTCAGACGACGACCGCACCTCGTTTGCCAGACCTTCCCAGGTCATTTGACTCCCGACCTGCAGTGCAAGTGTCCTGACGAGTCGGTTGTACACATCGGGACGACCGACGTGCAGGAATTGGGACACGTCGCGGGTAACGTACGTGTCGTAGATCTGGCGCAACTGCTCGGCGCGCTCGACTGCAGATGGGGCCGTCACGACAGCGGGATAGCCACCCCAGATGGCAAAGTCGGAAAACAGGGGTACAAGAGACTGGCCGTACAGTCGGTGAACTGCTGCGAAATCGCCGTGATTTCTGCTGGCTGCCGGGATGTTCTGCCGGACGATGTCGCTGAACGACAGCGGATACAGGATGAGCTCGCGTGACCGCCCGACCAGGTGCTCGCGCGTGGTACTGCGGATCTCCAGTGACGACGAGCCGGACACGACGAGCTTGATGCCGGCGCCCAGGTCGTACAGGATCTTGAGGGTCAAACCGGGGTTCGGGAGGCGCTGGACTTCGTCGATGAGGATGTAGGCGCGCGGACCACTATTGGCATCACGCAGGAATCGCAGGAGGTCTCCGGGGTTGCTGATGAGCTCAGCTGCCCCAGGGTCGTCTACGCTGAAGTAGAAGATGTCGGCGGTGGGCACGCCATTTGCAAGCAGCCGCTGGACGAGCATGGACAGCAGTGTCGTCTTGCCGGCCTGCCGTGCCCCGGTGACGACGACAACATACGGGTTGTCCATCCAGCCGGCAAGCGTTTCCAGCTCACGGCGTGGAAGCCACGAATGCTCGTATGGACGGCCGGTACGCCACGGATTGCGCATGTTGAAGATCTCAATGTTCATGGCGGATACCTCCTCTACCTGGTGCAAGCATACCATGGTTCGACCAAATGACAAGGCCCCTCGTCATTTGGGCCGACTAAATGACGAGCCATCTCGTCATTTGGTCGAATGCCTTTCTTCCGTCGTTCCCGCGAAAGCGGGAACCTGAGCTGATATGGGGTCAGCTGGTAATTAGGTCCGAGTGGTACATGCTCCGGTCAGGACTGGATTCCCACATGCGCGGGAATGACAGACGAAGGGACTCATATGTGCGGGTGTGACGAATCAGCAGCGACCTCTCTCCTCGTCGTTCCCACGAAGGAGGAAACTCTCGGATACACCCCGAACCAACCGACGCATAAGATCAATACTATGCACTTGACACTACTGTGAGTAACTAGTATATTAACTACCAGTAGCCAACATAGGTGTCAAGAGAGAGGTTGAGATGCGAGTTCGAGAGTTCATTGATACCCATAGGGTGTTCACGTACCGTGAGTTTGCGGTAGCTCATGATGGCGACGTGCCGTCAGCAGCATTGACACGTGATGCACTGCTGAACCAGTACGTTCGGGCTGGTCGTCTCGTCAGAGTTCGTCGTGAGCTCCTTGTTACGGTGCCGGCTGGTGTCGGCCCTGCTGCGGCAGTCACCGACCCCATGGCCGTCGCTGCCAAGATGGCCACAGATGCTGTCCTGGCCTACCATACGGCACTGGAGTACCATGGGGCTGCATATACCGTGCACAGTCGGATGACATATCTGACCGGTGT
>DASVKR010000157.1:0-3413 GCA_036385275.1 Candidatus Cryosericum sp.
GTCATTGCATCGAATGTGTCGGCGAGAGCCAGAATGCGAGAACCGACCGGAATGTGTTCTCCCGACAAGCCATCTGGATAGCCGGCTCCATCCCATCGCTCATGGTGATTGCGGATGATGGCCGCAACATTGCGCAGCTGCACGATGGGGCGCAGGATGCTCTCACCGACCAGAGGATGCGTGTCCATGATCACTACCTCTTCCCGCGTCAGACTGGACGGCTTGTCCAGCAGATAGTCGGGGACCGCTACCTTGCCGATATCGTGGAGACGGGCGGCCAGCTCAATCTCGGCCACATCGGCAGCACGGCCCAGGACCCTGCGAGCTACCCTGCCGGCCAGGAAGGCGACTCGGGTGGAATGGCCGCGCGTATACCGGTCTCGAGCCTCCAGTGCGTCGACCAGCGTGATCATGCTGTCCACAAAGCGCTCCGGCAGTGCATCTTGCAGGGTCACGACCTGCTGCTGAAGCCAGGAGACTCGCGCCTCCTGACGAGCATCCTGCAGCTGCCGGTCCGTCACGTCGCGAGATGTCACGGCAGTCCCTGCATAGGCACCTCTCAGCGTTTTCACGGGGACGCATCGGTGTTCATAGAACCTGCCTGTCGACGGGTCTCCCTCGACAACCGAGAATTCTGTTGCCGTTCCTGTCCGCAGTGCTCCGAGACCTTGTTCGACGTCCTCGGTCACCGAGCCCACAAAGAGCAGGGGAAAAGCGATGCCGGCATCCGACCGCGGACCCCTGATGAGTCGCGCCTGAGCGTTGAGTGTAACGACATGGCCGTGAGCATCGGCTACGACGACGCCATCAGGAAGCTGTTCGAGCGCCAAACGTACCAGTTCGCCTTCATCGTGTACCATATGCGCCTCCTTAGCGTCACGTGCCACTCCACGTGAAGAAATTCTAGCGCGTTGTCGTGTCAAGTAAAACGATGTCAACTGAGACAGCAGGAAGGGGCGTCACTGATGAGGGGGAAATGAAAAAGGCGAAAGGCTTACGCCTCTCGCCATTGTAGTAAGTTGGTTGGAGAAAGAAAGTCGGAACCTTCTCATCTAACACGCTCGATATCTTAGCGGGTTCATCGCGGCACACAAGGGCAAGTTTCGCACACAATCCTTCACAATCTGCGCAGAATCCGGAAGGCGCGCTTTGGATCGGTTTTAATGTGGACTTCCTTCCAGAATGCCACCTACATCGTCATGTTCTTCGCTTTCTCCCTAGGTTCAGGTGTGTTCACGTGGCATCGCCGGCTCTGCCGTGACAACCGGCTGAACTGACCTCGCCCACTAAGCGACACCAAGCGCGAACAGCGCCAGAGGCTCATCCTGGACCCTTCTGTTGATGGCTGCCTCATAAGAGAGACGGGTACCCGAAATCCAGAACACAGGAGGCACAGATGACCGTCCAGGACCAGGCAGGAACGATCCGCATCACGTTCGTCAGCAAGAAGGGTGAGACCATCGCCTACGTCAACCCGCTTGCCACAGACGCCGTCGCATACGCGTGCGCCGGACAGCTCATGACTCTGCTCACTGAGCAGACGGCCGCCATCGTACGCAACAGGCGGTCCGCATTCGTGGAGTAAGGAGGTAACCCATGGCTGATTCTCAGACCACCGTCCTTCGCCTCGTGTTCGGCACCGACACGCCCGGCAAGACCTATGCAATGGAGTTCAACAGCCCCAAGCCCGACCTCACGGACGCTCTGATCCGTCCGGTGATGCAGCAGTTCATCGACGGCCAGCTGGTCAGCGGGATGAACGGTATGCTCACGAGCATCGAAAGCGCCGGCATCATCACCCGTCAGGTGACAGACGTCATCTCGTAGCAGCCGCACATTCATCAGAGCATAACAAGAAGGGGCGCGGCCACGGCTGCGCCCCTTCTGCATTTCCAGCGTCAGATCTAGTCCTTGACGTTGACTCCCGCCCGCAGAGCCACTTCGGCCGCAACGATCCCCTTGGCTACAAGCTCCTTGACGCACTTCTCCATCGTCATCATCCCCTTGGCGCCGCTCGTCTGCATCGTGGAGACGATCTGGTAGGACTTGTTCTCACGGATGAGGTTCCGGACAGCCGGTGTCGCTATCAGCACTTCCGTGGCCACAACCAGCCCGTTGCCGTCTTTGCGTGTCAGAAGCTGCTGTGTCACGATCGCTGACAGGACGTTCGCCAGCTGGATGCGAATCTGACCCTGCTGAGCGGCGGGAAAGACGTCGATGATACGATCGATGGACTGCGGAGCCGAATTAGTATGAAGGGTCCCGAACACCAGGTGTCCGGTCTCGGCTGCCGTCAGAGCCGCTGCAATCGTTTCCAGGTCTCGCAGTTCTCCCACAAGAATGATGTCGGGGTCCTCTCGCAACACAGCGCGCAGAGCATGCGCGAACGATTCCGTGTCCTCGCCCAGCTCCCGCTGAACCACGATGCCCTTGCGGTGCTGGAACAGGAACTCAACGGGGTCCTCGACGGTGACCGTATGCACATCGCGTTCCTGGTTGATCTTGTCGATCATCGCCGCAAGCGTCGTCGACTTGCCATGGCCGGTCGGCCCCGTCACGAGCACAAAACCCTTCTCCAGTTTGATGAGATCCTTGACGACGTCTGGCAACCCGAGCGAATCGAGGTCGGGGATGGTGAATGGGATGCGCCGCATGGTCACGGCCATCGTGCCCCTCTGCCGGAACACGTTCACGCGGAACCGCGCCAGTCCTTTGACCGAGTAGGAGAAGTCGAAGTCCAGATGCTGCTTGAACACGGCCTTCTGGTCGTCGTTCATGATGGGGTACACGAGCGCTTCGATAGCGCCTCCCGACATCACCTCGGTCCCAACAGGCAACAGATGCTTGTGGAGACGCAGCATGGGCGGCGTTCCTGCCTGCAGATGAAGGTCCGAGGCCCCGCGATCCACAACGATCTTCAGGATATCGTCCAAGCCCCTGATTTCTATGGGTGCCCTGTTGAGTTCTTCCATCAGTACCTCCAAATCGGCCAGACAGTCAACACTTGTACCATACCTCAATTTAGTATAGCAGGACACTGGTTTCTTCTAATTGTGAGACACATATCGTGCCTTGATCATGGTCAAGGCACGATTGACAAACCCGCATGGGGGCAGTAGCATGAACTTATAGTCATGGAGCGCATGACCGTGCTCGTTCACTGGGAGGCCTGTCATGAATATCAACACACGCATCTGGGAAAACAGCATCGCAGGGCTGCCAAAAGAGGACCAGCCGGCTGAGCAGTTCGAACACTACGCCCATGAGTTCTTCATACCCGACAGCATCGCCCCGTCCACTTATCTGGCCAACGTGGATGCGCTGATGGAACAGGCGGCCGAAGAGAGTGGCGTCCAGCCGTCCACATCGGCGGCCAAAATGGCCTTGTCGATGCAACATCCCACCGGTTTCCC
>DASVKR010000158.1:0-18665 GCA_036385275.1 Candidatus Cryosericum sp.
GGACGGGAACATCCTGCACATCGAGATCCAACCGAATGCCGGCTATCAGATCGAACAACTTCTTGTTGACGGCGTGTCGGTGTCTCTGTCATCGACTGCAGCCGAGACCTATGACTTGGGGCCCGTGACGTCGGACCGTCAAGTACAGTGCAGCTTCGTTCCGATCGCAGTTGCTCCAGAGACCCATCTCGTTCGCCTCACGATCGGATCGGCATGGCTGACGGTAGATGGGAAGCAGACAGCGTTGGACGCAGCTCCGGTCATCCAGAACAGCAGAACGTTCCTTCCCATTCGCGCCATCGTGGAAGCGTTTGGAGGAACCATCGAGTGGCATGCGGAGCTGCGTGTGGTCAACATCTACCTGAATGGTCACCAGGTCAGTCTCCAGATCGGGAACCGGCAGGGATACGTCGACGGTGTACAGACAGCGATTGACGCGTTCGACACAAAGGTGGTCCCGTTCATCATCTCCGGGAGAACGTTCCTGCCACTCCGGTTCGTTGCAGAGAATCTTGGGCTACAGTTAGAGTGGGATCCTGACACCCGCACCGTTACGGTATTGAACTAAGCGATGGTGGGCCCAGGCAGTTTCAGTTGGAACCAATTGATCGCAGAATTGTCGCAACTCAGCGGAATTGTTGAGCAATCCGCGAACAACGGTGACCGTGAGTTCCCAAGTACTGCTGCACCAGAACAGAGGGAGAGATAGCACCATCCAGAATCGTGGGGATACCCTCGCTGTGTTCACTACCAAGGTCTGTAGAACCAATACTCTATTACTATACTCATCTCGCTCCAGTAATCGATCTATGCTTCTCGAAGAAGAGCACTTGAGATCCTCGCCCGTGCCGGCGACTCGTGTTCCGACTACCGCGAGAGCGTGGTCAGGAAGATAAGGCTGTCGACTGCGCTGGTTGGGATTAGTCCGGATGTCGCCGCGCCAGGAAGGCAACAAGGTGATGGTGTCGTGTGGTGGAGATAGGGGCGAACAGGCAGTCCTGCGGACCATCGGCCGTCTTCGGGATCTTGCCTCTTCGGAGGCATCTCACTCCACATAAGAGTGGTTATGTGGAGCTTCCGTCCTGGACCACATCATCGTGGGCCGTGCCCGCCAGCACTACTTCAGCTTCGCCAGGGCGGGGATGGTGTAGAGATCAATGGTCGATTGCGCCCGATGACGGTGAGCTGAAAGGTCAGGACAAGATGGTTGAACGGTCTCGCGTCAGGCAAGGGCATCAGATTGGAGCTTGCGAGCGGCATTGCAGCAAGGTCACAAGAGAACTATAGTGACACAAAGCAATCGACAATCTTGGCACTTCGCATTTTCCGGGCAAGTCGCTAATATTGTTGTGTCTGGAGAGGCGAAGCCTTAAGGAGGCTTTGACCATGGAACAACGCAGTCGTTTGTTGTTGGTGCTCGTTGTGTGTGTCGCTCTTGGCAGTGCAGGCATGGCGTTTCTCGTATCCACTGCACAGACGGCAGATATCGATGCCTGGACCCAACTGCCGTTGTATGGCGGCAATGTCTATGCCCTTGCCGTCAATCCCGTGGATCCCGCCATCGTCTATGCCGTTACGAACGGTGGTGTGTTTCGCTCGACGGACAGCGGTACCACTTGGGCGGCGGCGAACACAGGCCTCACGAACACTCGTGTCGCTTCTCTCGTTATCGACCCTCAGACTCCCACCATCCTCTACGCCCTCACCAGCAACTATGAGGGCGGCATCTTTCGATCTGCAGACAGTGGGAGCACCTGGGTAGTCGTGAACACCGGCCTCACCCGGCAGCTTGTCCAGTGCCTCGCCATTGACCCACTCACTTCCACGACTCTGTACGCTGGCACCGATACCAGAGGCATCTTTCGCTCCACGGACAGTGGAGGCCACTGGAAGGCCGTGAACATCGATCTCACCTACGGCTATATGGATGTCACGTCTCTTCTCATCGACCCCGTCACGCCTACGACCCTGTATGCCGGCACCTATGACAGAGGTGTTCTTCGCTCCACGGATGGCGGTTTCCACTGGACCGGCCAGAAGACCACTGCCAGCAACGAGGCCGTCACCTTTCTTGTCATTGATCCTCTCTGCCCCACGACCATCTATGCCGCTACTGACACGGATATCTTCCGCTCGACGGACGGCGGTGCTACTTGGACGGCGGCTGGTTTTGGTCCCAGCAGCAGCTACATCCAGTCGTTCGTCATTGATCCGCTCTCTCCCACAATACTGTATGCCGTTACCTCTGGTGAAGGGATCTTGCGCTCGACGGATGGCGGCGTTATCTGGACGGAGGTGGATACTGGTTCTGCTGGATACTGCGTCCAGTCTCTTGCTGTCGATCCCCTCACCCCTGCGACCCTGTACGGCGGCACATCTGGTGAGGGTGTTCTGCGTTCCACCGACAACGGTACCACCTGGAAGGTCGCGAATGCTGGCCTGACCGACACGTGGGTCGCGTCTCTTGCCATCGATCCCATCACCCCCACGATCATCTATGCCGTTAGCGATGCGGATATCATGCGCTCCACTGACAGCGGCGCCACCTGGAAGGGTCTGAACGCTGCTCTCATGGAATACGGCGGAACGTACAACATCTTCAATCTTGTGGTTGATCCACTCACTCCTACGATTCTGTACGCACAAACGTGCGATCCGCATTATGATTACGGCATCTTTCGCTCCACTGACAGCGGCGCCACCTGGACGGCACTGGATACTGCTGGTCCTGCGCAAAACGGCGTCCAGTCTCTTGTTGTCGTCGATCCACTCACTCCCACGACTCTCTATGCCGGCACCCTCGGTGGAAGTATTCTCCGCTCCACGGACAGGGGCGATCACTGGACGATAGTCGGCACAGGGGTTGACGATCAAGGCATCCCGTTTCTTGCCATCGATCCGCTCACTCCCACGACTCTCTATGCCGGTACCCACGGCTATGGCGTCTACCGCTCCACTGACAGCGGCGCCACATGGACAGGCGTGAACGCCGGTCTCACCTCCAGGACTGTCCAGTTCCTTGTCATCGACCCCCTGAACCCGACAATCCTCTATGCTAATACCGATAGTGGCCTGTTCCGTTCCATCGACAGGGGAACCAGCTGGACGATGGTGAGCACTGACTTTGTCAAGGAGAGCGTTACGTCTCTTGTCATTGATCCGCTCACACCTACAACTCTCTACGCAAGTGCCGGTAGTAGTGGCGTCCTCTGCTCCAATGATAGCGGAGCTACCTGGACGACCATGAACACGGGCCTCACCAACACGTATGCCTCGTTTCTTGTGGTTGATCCTCTGACTCCGAAGACTCTGTACGCCGGCGCGGGCAGCGGTGGTGTCTTCCGGTACGGTGCTGTGCCTTCCTTTACACTTGTCACGACCTGTTCTCCTGCTTCAGGCGGTACCATCACGAAATCTCCTGACCAGCCCTCCTATCTTTCTGGCACGGTGGTCACTCTTGCTGTTACTCCTGCAACGGGTTACAGCTTCACCAGCTGGTCTGGGGATCTCACCGGCATCGGGAACCTGGCCACCGTCACCGTGGATGCGAAGAAGACCGTCACCGCGAGCTTCACCAACCCGCCAGCGTATACGCTGACGCCTTCGTTCGGGTCTGGTGGCACCATGACTCCCAACACCCGGCAGATCGTTGCCCAAGACGCGGGCACGACATTCACCATTACCCCGAATGCGGGCTACCACATTGCGGGTGTCGCAATCGATCGAGTACCACAGGGTCCTGTCTCATCCTATGCGTTCAGCGGCGTCAGGGCGGATCATGTCATCCAGGCTCGGTTTGAGTCAGACAAGGACGAAACAGTCATCGTTCTTCAGATAGGGAAGACAGCGTTCACTGTCAATGAGAGTTCGAAGACGCTGGATTCTCCTCCTGTCATAAAGAATAGCAGGACACTTGTCCCCATACGTACAATCATCGAAGCACTTGGTGGAACGGTCGGCTGGGATGCAGGTGTTAGGAAGGCAACCGTTACTCTTGGAACCAGCTCCGTCGAACTCTGGATCGGCAAGAATGCAGCCAAGGTGAACGGTGTCAACAGCCTGATTGATCCGGCCAACGCCAAAGTAGTGTCCGAGATCATCAACGGCAGGACCATGCTTCCCTTGAGGTTTGTTGCCGAGAATCTTGGTGCAGCGGTTGGCTGGGACCAGAACACACAGACGATAACAATCACATACCAGCAATAGGAGCTCGTCTAGGGATGGCGGAAGACGGGCTACGTGTCTTCGTGCAACCCCGTTTCGTGTCTGCAGGCTCTCACTCTAGATAGGAGCGGCTAACTAAGGCACCCTCCCAAGAATGCCGTCGGCAACACCAGTGGGGTCAGTCGGCACTCAGCGCAGTTGGTGCCACCAGACTCGCGGACCGAGCCTCTGCGTTTGGGTGTGGCAAGCCGTGTCGTGGAGACACAGGGGAGTAGTGGATCCTCACGACCACCAGAGGGGGCACTGATTCGTGCACTCAGAGCTCGGTCAAAGGGGATATCTCGCGCGTCGTGGATGGATCAGTCAACGACGAGTTCCGGACCATACTGACTCCCTTGTGTTGAGGCACGTGACTTTACACGGATATCATTTCTCTCTAACATTAGGTAATAGCACGGCTGTCACTGATGACTCCGGAACAGAGCGACCACTCGTACTACGCGAGGGGGAATTGTCTGGTGGCGATCAAACCGCTCGTTGGCATCTCGATGGGTTCTTTCTGGATCCCAACGGCCTGGAAGGGGGGCGATGTCGAATGTTCTGCCAAAAATGCGGCAGTCCGCTCGTGGAAGGTGCAGTGTTCTGTGTGAAGTGCGGAGATCCTGTCCGACACGAGGATGAGCAACTTGGAACTGAGAACGAAGGCCTGGCCGAAGGTCCTGCACCACAGGAGAACGCAGCGACAGACGTGCAGCAGGTCTCCCCCGGGTCCATTTCCGTTGCCTCAAGCCCCGGGGCACCTTCCCGTGTCAAGGTGCCACGACCGCGCATGCCGCGCCATACCCTCCGTACTCTGCTCATTGTTGCAGCATGTGTTCTGGTGCTCGGCATCACAGGCTTCTTCGCCTATCCGTACGTTGGATCTCTCCTCTTCAGCAAGGCTGCTGCCACCCATGTCCAGAACGCAGTTGACCAGTCGGCGGCGCTCACCCCAGAGACTACGACCGTAGCAAGCCTCTCCTCCATCCAGAAGGAACTGACCACCGCCGTGCATCTGAATCCCCGCAGCACCCAGGCACACGAGGCTCTCGCTGCCTTCAGTGCCTCGACCGGTGACCTCAAGACCGCAGATGCGCAGGTGACGGCCCTTCTCAAACTGGACCCTGCCAACGAATATGCCCTGCTCATGAAGGACCTGCTTGCCCCGGAGAGCACGCCATGAGATCCCGTCTCGTCTCCTGCCTTCTCATCCTTTCCCTTCTCTGCGGCTCTCTTTTCTCCCCATGGTCCACTCCTTCAGCCCAGGCAGCTTCTTCTCCCACGCCTCCCGCGGGCTGGGTCTTCGTCACTACGTTCCAGAAGGTCCCCCTGACGCTGAACAGTGTCACCTATTACGCCTACGAGCTCAAGAATAGTACTGCCTCCACAGCTGGTGGCTGGCTCATCACGAAAGCCGACGGCACGATCGTCAGTGACCCCGCGACCTACAAGGAACTTGCCCTGACTGCTACGGTCAGCAAGATGGTGCAGGATTCCACGTTCCTGCCCCAGATGAAGAACGAACTGGAAGTCCTCAAGGGCATCCGCTGGCGTATCGAGTTGTACGAGACAGCAACCCTGCTGGCAAAACTCACGACAAGCATTGCTGCCATGCTCGCAGGAAACTCAACGGGGGCCAGCGGCGTCCTGGAGACGGCAGTGACGGCGCTTGTCCCTGCCGGGGCGAAGATCACACAGCAGAACAAGATCCATGACGCGCTGTGGTCCCTGTTCAGCGGTGACGTCGTCAACACCCTCACCCCCACCCTCACGAAAGCTCTTGAGATCGTGGGGAAGCTGACCACGTCGGATTCCGAGAAGTGGCTCAAGATCTCCGGCGTCGTGAGCACGGTCCTCCGCAAGGTGATCGCCCAGTTTGCTCAGGGAGGCGCTGTGACGTACCAGGAAGCATTCACGCTTGCCAACACGCCCCGCTCTTCCTGGTCGTACGAGGACGCCTCCCTCCTCCTCAAGGAGTACGAGGAAGGTCGCACCCATGGTCTTCCCTTCGCCAAGTGGTACATCAGCCTCATTCCCCATGAGGGAGGCTTCTTTGGCAGCATCAAGAATGTCGGCACCATGTGGTGGGAGAACATCATCGAGCAGGTCGCCGGTCCCGAGGCAACGGGTGCCATGGCCGCCATCGATGCCACGGTCTTTGCCAGGAACGTCGTGCAGGACCTCCTGAAGAACACGCTGTTCACGAACGATACCACCGCCGACATCCAGTCCGCCTCCTCCATCTTCGCCCTCTACCGCCTCACCTACGACCCCTCCATCACGGGGTCCCTGGCAGAACAAGCCATCACGGCAGTAGCGCCGGTCGCGACGACGACCGACAAGACGCTCTACGCAGTCGGCAATTCGGTCACAGCCTTAGACGTTCTTCGCGTCCGAAAACAGCCATCTCTAACTGGCGCCCAGTCCGGGACCGTCCAGAAGGGAGCGACAGGAACGATTACGGGTGCATCTACGGTCGCTGATGGCTACCGCTGGTGGCCGGTGCGCTGGAGCACCGGTCTGACGGGATGGTGCGCTGGTGTCTATCTAAGAGGAGGTCCGACGGCAACAAGCACAGTTGTTGCAGCCCTCATTCCCTACCGCAAGGGCAACAAGTGGGGATTCTGCGACCGGAACCTGACCATGGTCATCCCGGCTGTCTACGATCTGGCATATCCTTTCAGCGGCGGGCTTGCCTCTGTCCGACTCAACGGCAGCTGGGGCTTCATCAACTCCAAAGGCGCCATGGTCATCCCCGCCGTCTACGACTACGCAGGTTCCTTCAGCGGCGGGCTTGCCTCTGTTCAGGTCAACAGCAAATATGGATTCATCGATACCAAGGAGAACGTGGCTGTCCAATGCATGTATGATGACGTGAATCCCTTCAGCGACGGTCTTGCTCTTGTCGTAGTCAACGACAAGTGCGGTTTCGTCGATCCCCAAGGAACTGTAGTCATCCCACTCATATATGATGACGCACGTTCCTTCAGCGACGGTCTTGCCTCTGTCGAACTCAGCGGCAAATGGGGCTTCATCAATCCCAAAGGCACCGTGGTGGTCCAGCCCATGTACGACGGTGCAGGATCCTTCGGCGACGGCCTTGCCCCCGTCCAACTCAATAGCAAGGTTGGTTTCATCAATTCCAAAGGCACTATGGTCATTCCGCTCATCTACGATGATGGAATGACCGAGGAGGGGCCAGCAGATACGCTTAGCGAGGGCTTCAGCGACGGCCTTGCCCCTGTCAGGCTCAACTACATGTGGGGATACGTCGATGTCAAGGGGACCATGGTCATCCCCGCAGTCTACGGTTGGGCATTTTCCTTCAGCGACGGGCTTGCCGGGGTCAAAGACAGCGGCGGTAGCCTCGGCTACATCAACACCAAAGGGGTCATAGTCATACAGCCCGTCTACTACGAAGTAGACGACTTTCATGACGGTATTGCCGCGGTTCGATTTCCCCCTGAGTACAAGTGGGGCTACATCGACATGAAGGGCATTCAGTACTGGGAGGACTGATCGACCGGCGAACGCGACACTTCGTGTATGGGTATGACTTCAGAGGAGGCATTCAGTGTACTGTCCAATGTGTGGAAAGGAGACGCCTGACCGTGCCACCTTCTGCCCCGCGTGTGGAACGAACCTGACAAGCTGGAGGAAGAGGCCCGCCCCTGCGTTCCGGGCAGATAGGGAAGGGAGGACCGAGTCCAACGAGGCAGTGCGGACAATCAAGGCCAGGGTTCAGACACGAAACCCGCGCAACAAGCTGCTGGTTGGCATCTATATCACACTCACCCTTATTGGCGGCTGTGTTTTGGGTCTTGCAGTCACGCAGGGATGGTGGATCTCTCTTCCCAATATCTCTATTCCACAGATTCCGTTTGCCAGCAATGGCGGAGGTGAGACACCCACGGGAGCAGACAATTATGAATACTGGAATAGCCCCACAGATTCTTCATACTACTTGCTCAATTCTAGTAGAGTGCCAGCAGTGAAAGTCACGGGGAAGCCCTTCATGGTATTGACTCGCGACAGGATTTCTTTGGACATAACTGACTGCGAATTTGGATTGAGTGAAGTCACACAAGAAGGCGGGGACGAGGGATTTCCTGAGCCGACCCTCAATGCAGAGATGATAGATTTTCATGAGAAGCTGGGGCTGAAGTCTCCTGTTGATCTCATAGTGTCTTGGAGCCTTGACCTTCCCGGGGGAGGAAACAAAACACCAATAGTGAATGGGGTTCAGCAGTTCTCCTTTCTGCATCCTGCCAATGCAATAGGACCGGGCAAGAATTCGGAGAAATGGTTATTCAACTACACGGGTGCGGAGATGGAAGGTGGCGTAACAATTGTTGGCAGCAACCCTTCCATAGAACCAGCGGCCAACGCTTTCAAGCTCCAACAGCGGTAGAAGGATCAGGAGGACAGTGATTCTCCGCGTCCATAGGTAGGCGGTCTGATACTCTCTGGCGGCCGGACGATTGCGAGCCAGCCCGGCGAGGGCTGGTTCAGTTGTGGATTCATGACGAATTCCAGCGCAATGGTATGCCGACCGTTAGCGTAGAATCTCGCGTGGCGAGTGATGCGGTCAGTGATAGCTTGGCACCGAATCGGAGCTGTTTGCCGACGACTTCTGCCACGACGAAGGTGGCTGAGAACCTGCTCTTTCCAACAGAGTCAAAGGGAAGGGCTATCAGAACGGCTGCTGTGGACATAAAGATCTCGGTCGACCCGCCGACCAGTGCGGAATCCCTTGCCCCTCTCCATTTTCCTTACGACGATCTCAACGGCTACTCTGGCGTGTCGGGATGAATCAAGGCGTGATCTCCTTCCCGCTGCTAGGTGACGCCAGCACGTTCGTCGAGGACGATGCCACATATCACAGCAGATGTTCTGAATGTCGGACACAATGGCGGAGTGACAGGTTCTAGCTCGACGTTCCTGAGGGCTGTTGAGCTAAGAAGGGCTCGCTGTCATCGATGTGGGCTAGAACAACCTGTATGATCGCCTTGCCGCGGATGCGCTCTCAAGGTCGATTCGAAGAAATCAAGACCAGGTGTTGGCCCTCGTCTTGGCAAGCGCCAAGGAAAGCCAGGATTAGTGGCGTACCTGGCCGTCGCTCAGTCTGGATCTTCTGAATGCCAACTCCTGATGCTAGTTCTACGAGTCTTGAAGAAACGAAACCCCCTGCCATGCGCTGTTGCGAGGCCTTTCTCTCCATGCTACGGTGTGAATGCTATCGTTACCGTCTTGGTCGTCGAATCCCATTGGACATCTAGCGCAAGTGCTTCCGCGACGAACCGGAGGGGAAGGAGCGTTCTGCCGCTCATGATGATTGGTACAACCCTGGGATCACTGTCGATGTTGACGGACTGGCCATTCAGCTTCGCTACGTTCCTGTCGATCCACAGTTCCAATGTCTTGCCTTTCCGCACGATGGTGACCTTCTGTGTCGACGCTTCCCAGGCGATCGTCCCTCCAGCGGCTTCGACGACTGCCCGGATAGGGAGAAGGGTGCGCGAATTCAGGATGATGGGAGCTGCCTCCAGAGAGAACGGTTTCCCATTCACGTGCATCGTCGTACTGCCGATCGTCAACTGAAGGATGCTCTGGACCTTCTTGGTGAAAGATGCCGTGACCTTTCTGTCTGCATCCATCTTCAAAGTCACTGGGTTCTTCGTGCCAGTGAGAGCGCCGGACCAGCCAGTGAAGGCGTAGCCAACAGCGGGACTTGCCGTAAGAGTGACGACCGTGCCGGGGGCGTAGGAAACAGCCTTGGGAGACCGGACGATCGATCCGCTGGCAGCAGGCGACGCAGTGGTCGTGAGCACGTACGAAGATACCGCACTATACCGAAAGAGCCCTACAGCAGTACCAGCATACAGGGTAGCAGGGCTCAGAGGATTGATGGAGAGACACTGGACAAGCGTGTTGGTGAGGCCAGTGTTGACCGCAGTCCAGGTAGTGCCGCTGTCCATGGAGCGGAACGCGCCCCAACCCCAGATGCCAGCATACAAGGTGGAAGGCGTAAGAGGGTTGATGGCAAAGGAGACAAGGGACAAGTTGGCGTAATCAGTCTTCATGTTAGTCCAGTGCATCTCAGTCCAGTGATCGCCGCTATCTGTGGAGCGGAAGATGCCAACACTGGTGCCAGCATACAAGGTGGAAGGGGTGAGGGGATTGATGGCAAGGAAGATGACCCACAGATTAGTGAGACCACTGTTTACTGCGGTCCATGTAGTGCCGCTGTCCATGGAGCGGAAGACGCCACCCTCGGTCCCAGCATACACGGTGGTGGGGGTGAGGGGATTGATGGCAACAGAGTGGATCCACAGATTGGTGAGCCCGGCATTCACCGCGGTCCAGGTGGTGCCACTATTGGCCGAGCGGAAGACGCCACCACGCTCATCGATGCGAGCATACAGGATGGCAGGGGTGATGGGGTTGATGACGATGTCCAAAACGCTCATATCGGTGAGTCCAGTCGCGGTCCATGTAGTGCCGCTGTCCATGGAGCGGAAGACACCACCCTCGGTCCCAGCATACACGGTGGTGGGGGTGAGGGGATTGATGGCAAGGGAGTCGACATCCCCATTGAGACCCCTTTCCACCGCTGTCCAGTGGTTACCGCTGTCCATGGAGCGGAAGACGCCGCTCTCGGTGACGGCATACAGGGTGGCAGGGGTGATCGGGTTGATGACAAGACACTGGACGCTGCTGCTGGTGAGACCACTGTTCACTGCCGTCCAGGTTGTGCCGCCATCCCCAGAGCGGAAGACGCCGCCGCCGTCATAGGTGCCGGCATACAAGGTGGAAGGGGTGAGGGGATTGACCGCAAGGGAGAAGCGTATCCCCTTGGTGAGACCAGTGTTCACCGTCCTCCAAGTGGTTCCACTATCAGTGGAACGGGAGACGCCGGTCTCGGTACCGACATACAAGGTAGAAGGGGTGAGGGGATTGATGGCAAGGGAGATGACCCACAGATTAGTGAGACCACTGTTTACTGCTGTCCACGTGGTGCCGCTGTCCATAGAGCGGAAGACGCCGCCGCCGTCATAGATGCCGGCATACAGGGTGGTGGGGGTAATGGGATTGATAGCGAGGGACAGAAATGTCCCCGTCGTGAGACCACTGTTCACTGCTGTCCAAGTAGTGCCACTGTTCGTGGAGCGGAAGATGCCGGTATCGGTGACGGCATAGAGGGTAGCAGGGGTGATCGGGTTGATGGCAAGACACTGGACATTCGTGCTGGTAAGACCCCCGTTCACTGCTGTCCAGGTGGTGCCACTGTTCGTGGAGCGGAAGACGCCGCCGTAGACAGCGGCATACAGGGTAGAAGGGGTAATGGGATTGATAGCGAGGGACAGAAATGTCCCCGTCGTGAGACCACTGTTCACTGCTGTCCAAGTCGTGCCGCTGTCCATCGAACGAAAGACGCCGCCTTCGGCGCCGGCATACAGGGTGGAAGGAGTGACAGGATTGATGGCAAGACACTGGACACTCGTGCTGGCGAGGCCAGTGTTAGTCGCAGTCCAGTGGTCGCCACTGTTCGTGGAGCGGAAGATGCCGGTATCGGTGACGGCATAGAGGGTGGAAGGAGTGACGGGGTTGATGGCAAGACAGCGGACGTCACCCCCGTAAAGCGAGAGTTCTGTCCAAGTACCCGTATCTGCTGCCTGCGCAGTGGGGGCGCTAGCCAGCACACCCGAAAGACCCAGGACAAGACACAGTGCCAGTGTCAAGGCAAAGCGGATGGATTCTCTCATAGTCAAGGCCTCCTTTGGGCTCTTGCTTCTGTTGTTGATGCTATCATACCTATCTGTGCGGCAGGGGTCAAGCGTCCGGTTCCTGAACGGAATGACCTCAGCAGTCGCCATGTGCCGTGGTCCCCGTGAATGGTCCTCCTCAGGGTCACAGAATGTCTCGGTGAACCGTCCAGGTGAATCCGAGCCCTTTTCGGCTTGAGTGCTGGTGACATGGGATCTCCCTTCTGTGCGGACAGCCAGCAGTACTGACGGCCACATCCAGAGACTTCGATCTGTTGGGGCCAGAGAACTGACTCCTTCGGGGGATACCGGCGTTAGGTCTCGACAGATGAAACGTGCCTCTGTCAGATTCCGTTGGGTTCCGGAAGATGGACCATCCGGTTCAGCGATCTTGCGCTTCTTGCGATGCCGATTAGGAGAAACATTCTCAACGTGCCATACTCATAACAGAGGGTTCGATCTCCGCTGCGATACCGTATGAGACAGCGCATCGACGGCTATGGTGCTCGGGTTCCTATCCATGGGGTCGGGCGTGCGTCTTGGAGAAGAGCGACATGGATAATGGTGGATCGATCAGGTCTGTTGCTGTTGGAGTGGTGTTCCTTCTGGTCGCATCCATCGGTGCGTACTCCTTGCTTTAGCCAAGAAGACCGATTACGGTTGTGGGCACGACTGATGTTTCAGTCGGAGACGATGCAGCGACACAGATGGCGGAAGGAATGCGACGATTCCCCTGTAGCCACGATGTTCCCTCTTTCGTTCTGGAGGCGGCGAGCGCATACGTTACCGATTTCTCAGCCGCCGTCAAGGTCCGCGATGTTCTGGACACGAGGACTGTCCAAGTGAGAGTACTCTTGAAGGGAGTTGGAGACAAGAAATGAAACCGAGCGAGAAGAAAGACCGCACACGGCCAAATCGCAAGGCCGTCCTGTCGATCATCCTTGTCCTGATGCTGGCGGCCGCGTCTCTTGCCGTGTACCAAGGGATCAGGTCACATGTCGCGATGGACGAGAAGGCTGCAACACTCATCCCCTACAGGAAAGGCAACAAATGGGGATTCTGCGATAGGGACAAGAACATCACAGTACCGGCCATCTATGACGAAACATGTCCTTTCAGTGAAGGCCTTGCGCGCGTGATGATCAACCGGAAATATGGCTATGTTGATGCCAGTGGGAAAGCAGTAGTACAGCCAGTCTATGACCTTGCGGGAGACTTCAGCGAAGACATGGCATGGTTCAGTATCAATGGCCACTATGGCTTCCTGGACAAGAGTGGGAACACTGTGATAGAGCCTGTCTACGATTCTGTCAACGACTTCAAGGGAGGGCTTGCTCATGTCATTGTTGGCATCACCGACGGTTTCATCGACAAACACGGGAAGATGGTATTTGCGATACCCAATCGTGGTTTGAGCAGCGAAGTCAGTGAAGGTCTTGTACGAGTCGAGACTGCTTCCAAGTCGGGTTTTATTGACGCGAAGGGGACGATAGTGATCCCCGCTATCTATGATCTTGCGGGAGACTTCAGCGAAAGCCTCGTTGCCGTTTGCGTCGACGGGAGGTATGGCTTCATCAACACCAAAGGGACAATGGTGATCCAGCCTGTCTACGAAAACGCTGGAGGCTTCCATGAAGGACTGGCAGCGGTCAAGGTTGACAACAAGTGGGGCTTCATTGACACAAAGGGAAACCTGGCAATACGGCCCCTCTATGATGATATCAGTCAAGGCAGTCCAGACTCACGTGGCTTCAGTGATGGACTCGTGTCGGTAGAACGAAACGGAGAGTGGGGCTATATCGACACCAAGGGCAACATGGTCATCTATCCCGTCAGCAATCCAGGGAGTTTCACCGATGGTCTTGCACCATTCAGTTCCAACGGAAAATGTGGCTTCATCGACAAGAAGGGAAGGGTGGCAATTGAGCCTGTCTACGCTTCTGCGGGGAGCTTCAGTGAGGGGCTTGCACAGATTCGCACCGGTGGAAGGAGTGGCTTCATCGATAAGACGGGGAACATGGTACTGCAACACATCTATGAAGATGCGAACGGTTTTCAGGAGGGCCTTGCCGCTGTCAGGATCAACAAGAGATGGGGTTTCATCGATGCACGTGGGAAGATCGTGATACCGGCTGTCTATGACCGCGTGTGGGATTTCAACAATGGCGTAGCGCAAGTCTGGCTGAGTGGCAAGCAGTGCTCCCTTGACAAGAACGGGAGTATCTCAGCGGAACTCTTCCTGGGATACTTTCACGAGGGTCTTGCGCGTTTCTACGTTGGATCCAGATGTGGTTTCAAGAACGCAGATGGGAAGATCGTGATTCCGATGACTTATGAAGACGCAGGAGACTTCCATGAAGGCCTTGCGGCTATCGAGGTCGAAAGCAGATGGGGTTTTGTCGATCCAAACGGGAAGACAGCGATACAACCTCTATATGATGAAGCAGAGGACTTTCACGAAGGCCTTGCGGCAGTTGGACTCAACGGGAAGTTTGGCTATGTCGACAAGAACGGAGATGTTGTGATACCCTTGACCTGTGAATATGACTATGCTGCGCACAGTCTTCATCTTGAAGAGTACGCACGACCCTTCAGCGAAAGCTTTGCGGCAATTCGGATCAGCAACAAATGGGGTTCCATAGACAAGAATGGGAAGACGGTCATTGAACCGGTCTATACTTCGATGAGCAGTTTTCAAGATGGTCTTGCAGCCGTCTGCCTGAACGGCAAATATGGCTTTGTTGACAAGGAAGGAAAGACAGTAGTGAGTCTGACCTATGACAAAGTTGGGGATTTCGGACATGGTATTGCGCCTGTCTACCGACTAGTCTACTCTGGTCCTCCAGCTGCCGAATATGCCATCATGGGTTACATCGACACCAAGGGGACGCAGTATTGGGAAGAGTGACGCGCTGAGTAGGCGATAGGAGGGCCATATGTAGACGTACCACGCAACCGACCAGGGACAGATGCGCGAATAGCAGGAGAAATCAACGTTGATACGTTCCGCAATGCGCTGAGACCGAAGCTCGACGAATCGAAAGGTGATTTTGTGGATATCGCATCAAGCGAGTTGCACTTCCTTGTGGGTGGATATCCGGGTGGGAATCACAACATGCTTGGCTACTGAAACGCTACGGGGAAACGTATGCAGTCGGGAGCCGGGGCAATGAACGGCCCGTTAAGAGGCTGAGGGGCAACACTGACAATCCGATACATCTTGCTGGGGCAGACTACCAGTAGCGCCATGAGAGAATCTGCATGATGGCCCGACAACTGTTGACGTCCCGGCTGAAGAGTTGTTGCGTATTCTGAGTCTAGATCGATCGGAGATGACGTTGCTATGAAGTCTGGCATCAGAACCCCACCGACAGCCCGATCCATTGGGGCGGGGACCAAAGTGGCCGTGAAGTGCACGGTCATGAGGACTGTCAACGCGCTGCGTGGAGACGAAGGCGCGAGCATGACAGGGGACTCTGAACGGCTAGTACATAGCAAGGTCTACGGTAGGACGTCAAAGGGACCATTCGCTCCCATGAGGAAGCTGCTCAAGTAGCAGGTGTGGCCATTCCACAGCGGAGCAGAAGCTCGTACAAGCGGACCCCAGAGCTGCTTAGGAGTATGTGGTGGAGATAGGGGCGAACCGGCATTCCTGCGGTTCATCGACAATGTTACTATTCAAGCTGGTCTTGGAGGTAGTGATCGGCGTTGCTGGCAACATGCACGGAAGGGAATCCACATCATGAGGACTCGAGTCCCCGCAGGGGCTCCGAGAGGGCGGGGATTCACCAGGGAGATGACGTGCGATGGTGACGTTGGCTGGCGCGCAATGCTTCGTCACGAGGTCATTCGTAACATGAGCAGAATGATTGACTTTTTTCGCGTACATGGTTAGAGTAGTGCTGTGAGCAAGAGAAAGAGCCTGAAGGAGGCCTTGACTATGAGACGATCTGTTCGTTGTGTCTTGATACTAGCCTTATGTCTTGCCCTGAGTCTGTCAGGTGCGCTGGTTCGCTCGTCGGCAGTACGAGCGGCAGGTACGGATACCTGGACCGCAGTGTATACCGGGCTCCATTCTACGGTCCAGGCTCTCGCTATCGATCCCCTCACGCCTGCCATCCTGTATGCTGGGACCAGTGGTGGCGTCTTCCGCTCCACGAACAGCGGCACCATGAGTGCGGACCAGACTGTCACAGGGGTCTTCCAGGCCGACGCGCTCCCCGACCTGACCGTCGATACGCTCTACTTCCTCCCTGTTCAACCAACGCCAGGCGGTTCAGTGACACTTTACTTTACGATCCACAACCAAGGGGCAGCGCCGGTGACGGCAGACTACGTTATGTCCCTTTATGGCGATGGAGTGTTGTGGGAGACAGGTACCAATGACGATAGACTGACGAGTGGCGCATCGCAAGGGTGGCACTGGCCTATCACGTGGCCCTCCGATACTGCGTCGCACACCTTCATGGTGGTGCTCGATCCTGGCAACGTGATTACCGAAAGCAATGAGAGCAACAACAGTGCTAGCATCTCCGCGTCCGCTTCCGGTACCGCTCCCTCGATAACTGTTACCTCTCCGACTGATGGGACTGTTTGGAGTGTCGGTGAAACCCGCAGCATTACCTGGACGGTCTCTGGCAGTCCTTCAGGAATCGCCTACTTCCTGTTGGGCTACAACGTGGATGGCGGGTCAAACTACCCCCCGCTCGACAATGTCAGTACAGCTCCAAGCACGGCAACAAGCTATAATTGGATTATTCCTAATGCACCATCCAGCCAATGCAGCATCGTAGTCCTTGCCATGGATAGTTACGACAATCCTATGTTTGGTGGTTTCAGTAGCGGTCTGTTCACGATTTCCTCGGCTGCCTATACCCTGACCACCACAGCGTCGCCCGCCGGCGCCGGCTCGATCGGCAGGTCTCCCAATGCCGCCTCGTACGCTGCCGGCACGGTTGTCACGCTGACCGCCAACGCGAATCCTGGCTACCACTTCGTGAACTGGTCTGGTAACCTCACAGGCACCACGAACCCAACAACCATTACCATGAGCACGAACCGGAGTGTTACGGCAGTCTTCCAGGCTGATCCACTCCCCGACTTGACCGTTGACACTCTGTACTTCGAACCGGCTCAACCGACACCGGGTGGTTCGGTGACATTCAACTTCACGATTCGCAACCAAGGGGCAGCGCCGGTCATTGCGAACTACGACAGCGAAACCTTCATCGATGGGGTACGCCGTTCAGGGCATACCGACACCGATGGACTCGCAGCTGGTGCATCGGAGAACTGGCAGTCGACTGTGACCTGGCCTTCCGACACCGCGTCACATACCTTCATGGTCGTGCTCGATCCTGCCGGCGTGATTGCCGAAAGCAACGAGGCCAACAACAGCGCCAGCCTCTCCGCGTCCGCAGCACTCATGTCCGGTGCTCTGACGGATTCGGCGAAGGTCCTGACGCTCAACTACTTCAACCCTGTTCCTGTACCGCCAACCGCCGGCACTCCTGTGGCGCTCGCCTCTCAGTACATCTATAAGATGGGCGATGTCATCCACGGTACGGTCACCTTCGGCAGCGTTGTCGCCGGGCAGCTCTACACCGTCCAGCTCAAGAACATGAACGGTACTGTCGTCGATACCGTCAACGGGTATCAGGTCGCAGGTCTTACCACCTATCCAATCCAGATCGGTACGGCAAACGTCAGCTTCGACGGTCCCTATGACGTCGTCGTCGGCGATGCCAACGAGTCCATCTCCCTTCCAGTCGGGAAGCACGTGTTCATCCAGTACAACCTGACCTGGATGACCAACACCATCGGCACGTCAGGCACTAGCACCATCCAGGGCTGGGTCACCCGCGCTAACGGCCAGACGGTTCTTTCCGCCGTCACAGTCGGCATCGCCTATCCAGACAACACGCTGGCAGCCTCGTACGTCGTTGCTGCGCAGTCCTCTGAACAGTTCTCGCTGACCTTCCCGGTCAACCCTGCCATCCAGATCGGCAGCTACCGCGTGTTCATTCGTGATGGATACGCCCCGGCCACCATCCCGGACAATGATGCGATGATCTACAGAATGCTGAGCAATGGCCCGGACGCGGACTCCAATACCCTTGTGCTCCTTGCATCCTGGAACCTGGTCTCCGTCTCCGTCCCGCTTCCCGTTTCCTCCATCCCCGGCCTGCAGGCGGTGTACGGCTATCACGATGGCTGGTCGGCTCCCCCGACGCTCCTCCTCGGAGGAGGCTACTGGGTACAGGTCCAGAATGCGGTGACTGTTCTTCTTTCAGGTACGCCATTGACGGCACCCGTCTCCATCACCTATCAGGCAGGATGGCAACTCCTGGGCAATCCCTTCGACGTCCCCGTCCCTATTAGCAGCATCACCAATCATGGTCTCATTACTACCTGCTACTCGTATGGTTCCAGCTGGGGCATCCTCAACCCTGCCACGGACAGCCTCCAACCCGGCAAAGGTTACTGGATCTACTTGTCTTCTCCGACCACGCTGACCCTCACACATCCCTGATAGCAGCGACAGGCCGACATACCGAACCATCTCTCCTCCCCCGGATCACTCCGGGGGAGGACTTGTTTGAGGTGGGCGAGAGTATGAAGACATCGGAAACTGCGACGGAGAGGATCGCGTGCGATGAATCCATTAGAGAAGAGCATCATCACTGGGCATCGAGT
>DASVKR010000159.1:0-5298 GCA_036385275.1 Candidatus Cryosericum sp.
TGCGTCGCAGGTTGCATCTGCTCCTTCGACCATATACAGTGGGCGCGGGTAGCCCCGTACGACCTGCACGTCCTGTGGAAGCCTGTCGAGCAGCAAGTTCTGTCCACGGCTGTGACTGTCGGCGATCACGATTGCAGCTTCGTTGTCGACACTCCGGATGCCTTCGATGGCGGCGCATGTCTCGCCGGTCATGAGCTCTCGCTGCTCCTGGCTGGTTTCCGACCATGATGCAAGACCGGCTACACCCTCCATGTCCAGACTGATGAAGTACTTCATGATAGTCACCCTCCTACGAGAACTGTCACTCCCTGAACGGGGTCCGCTCGGAGTTCGTTTGCCACTGTCGAAGCAACTCTCTGCAGATGGTCAGTGCTTCCATGCCCAGCCCTTCTCCACATGCCGTGAGCAGTCTGGCGATGGTTTCGCGAGAGGTGTCTGTGTCCACACGCATGTTCTGAAGGAGCTTGTCCAGCACCATGGCCTGTTCTTCCAGTGGCAGGACGGATGCCTGGACTTCGGCGATGCGTTTGGCATAGTTGCTGTCGACCGCGGTCACAAAGAGGCGGAACGTCCAGAATGCTGAACTCATGTCGAGGTGGTCGGGGTCTCCCGTGGCGTAGGGGTCCGGGTATCCAGGAGCCGTTTCCATCATGGCCAGGGGATACCACGGCGTGTAGGGAAGCTCGTCGGGAATCCCGGAGGCTCGCCAGACAGTCACGGACTGTGGTCCGGGGGCTTTGCTCCTCAGTTCGGTCACAGAGGATTCCTGTGTGGTCCAGACCGAAATCGGACGCATGGTGGTCCGAGCAACGTTCTTGTGGAAGCTGCCGCTCATTTCCAAAGCCTGCCGGGTGGACTGCCCGTGGGGTGTGACGCAACGCAGGCACGCCATGACATCGCCAAGGGCCACGGGGTGCTGTGGGACACATGAAAATGGCATGTTGTCCAGCGGGAACTCTTGCCCCGTAAGCAGGAAAAGCCCAGTCTGCTGTCGACTGGTGCTCAATGAAGAAGCATTGATCTCGGGCGGTCCGTAGGCCCCCTTGAAATCAAAAGGTTCTGTCCCAGTGGGATCGTACCACCCGCGCTGTATGGCATGGGCCTCGAGGTCCACCGATGCTAGGAACCGGTCTGTGTTTGCCAGATCGACCTGACGAGAGATGAGATAGTTTGGCAGGACGACAACCGCATCGTCGGGGACGCGTTCCGCCAGCCACTCGTGGCCCCCGGGTACCTGAAGGACCCACGCCTCGTGCTGGTCCGCGATCGTGATGATACGAGCATCGCAGTAGCCGTATGCTTCGACCAGCCGACTCGCCAGCAGGACGCCTTCACGGGAGGAATGGGCATGTTCGGCGACCAGTTGTGGCAGGAAGTGACCAATGCCACCCCGCTCCAGCTCAGACTGTTGTTCACGTGTGTCTGCGGCGCTGTCGCAGCAGATACTGACCCCCTCACTGTTGAGGAAGCTGTCTGCAAAGTCCTGTCCGACCAATTCTGTCCAGTCGTAGGCAAGGGTGTCCTCGGGCACGGGAAGTTCCAGAGAGGTGTGTGGCTCGCGGTACAGCAGCGTTCCATCCCTCAGTCGCGTAGCGCCAGGATGTTCGTTGGCCTTGACGATGTGGTGGCGTACGACCAGCCGGTGCGCGTCATCTTCATTGTGACCGACGAGAAGGCAACCCGACTGCGACGCAGACGGGCCGACGACAATCGTCGTGCAGTCCAGTTCATCGCCTTCAGGTCCGGAGAGGCGCATCAACGCTGCTCCAGTGTCCGCAGGGCATCGGCGATACGGGTCAGTCCCTCCTGTACCGTCGAACGTGGGCATGCAATGTTCATTCGCGCGAAGCCTTCACCGCCGGGACCAAAGACGTACCCCTCGTCCAGACCGACTCTGGCCTTCTGACGGAGGAAGTCCGAGAGTTGATGGATGTCCATGCCGAGCGCGCGGAAGTCCAGCCACATCAGATACGTCCCCTCAATGGGCATGACCTTGACCTGCGGCATGTGGTCCTGGACAAACAGGTGGACATATGTCACGTTGCCTTCTATGTAATGCAACACCTGGGTGAGCCAGTCGTCGCCTTCCCGGAACGAGGCTTCCAGCGCAGTGTACCCAAATGGTGTGACGCCGCCGACGGCTCCGTTGATGCGGCGTTGCATCGCTGCGCGCATCTTGGGGTTGGGAACGATGATGAAGCTGGTGGCCAAGCCCACAAGATTGAACGTCTTTGACGGGGCCATGCACACGATGCTGTTCTGCTCCAGCTCGGGGCTCAGAGAGGCAAACGGGACGTGGCGCGAACCATTCAGCATCAGTTCGCAGTGTATTTCGTCGGAAACGACGACCGCGTCGTTGGCCAGGGCGATCTCACCGACAGCTGTCAGCTCGTCCCGTGACCAGACACGGCCTACGGGATTGTGTGGGCTGCACAGGATGATCATCTTCGTGCGCGAGGGGCACGTCGACATGCCGGACATGTGTGGCTGGAAGGCATCTTTCAGCCCGTCGAGGTCCATCACGTACCGGTGGCCGTCCCACTGCAGTTGGTTGTTGGCGACTTGACAGCCATTCTCACGGACGGTAGACCAGAAAGGGTAATAGACTGGACTCTGAAGGACGACTTCGTCCCCCGGGCTCGTGAATGCACGCACTGCAGCATGCAGGGCGGGCACGACGCCAGGGGTGAACAGCAGCCACTCAGGGTCGACTTTCCACTGGTAGTTGCGCCACAGGCGCTGCGTAATGGCCTCCAGGACGGACGGACTTGCGCATGAGTAGCCGTAGCACTCGTGCTGGGCACGCCGTATCAGTGCTTCAGTGACTGGTTTTGGTATCGGGAAGTCCATGTCTGCCACCCACATCGGCAAGACATCCTCACTCCCAAAAACGGTACAGCTCTGATCCCACTTGACGCAACCCGTGTTGTGTCGTTCAAGCCCGTGTTCAAAGTCGTAGTTCATTTTCCTCTCCTTTTGTCCGGTATGCCGCCATCACATGGATGTGTCTGACAGGGGCGACCGTTCCTGCAGGTGATCCATGCAAGTATATCAGCATTTTCCTGGCTCGGTGTCACCGTGGGGAGGTTCGGACATAACAGAGCCCGCTGGACTCTGCATCGGTCTGTGCAACGACGTTGGCATGTTCGATGACGTGAAGGCACGCGCGTCGACGCCGAAGGAGTTCGATCCCGCAGGAATCCGGAGTTAGAAGCGCAGCGTGCCCGTGACCGCGAAAGCGGTCAGGGTAGAAACTATCGTGATACCGGCGCCCGTGCAAAGCTGTCCCAGTGTGTGCTCCTTGATATTGATCTTGGCTACGGCGACGAGGACGAGCAGGAGATAGGAAATTGCACCTGGCCAGCCATACCTGATGGTGATGGCCGTCGCAGGGCCTGATACGCCGGCTGCATGACCAGAAGCTTTGTAGTGCAGAAGGTTGACGATCACAAGACCGACGACCGTGAACATGTAGGACAGCATCAGTGCCAGGAAGAGACGTGCTTCGCGGAAGAAGACAACCATGATGATGGTCCCGATCATGTAGCCCACGATGCTTAAGATGAAAGCCAGCTTGCGTTCGCCTTTGTAGTCGCCAGGGTGGCGCACCATGTGGAACCACGCGCTCAGCGGGATGAGGCCGATGCACACCACTCCGGTGAGGCACGCTCCAAGGTTCCTATTCGGTTTGTCCATCAGAAAAAAGAAGACAAATGTCAGAACGGCGACGACAGGTGCGTCCAGGAGGTACGTCCACAGGCGCATTCGTTTCGTTCGGCTGAACATGATAGCACTCCTTTGATTCTTGGTTCTCGCGAGTCAGAGACTCAGTAGGCAAGTATAGTACGGAATCGGGCCATGCGCGCGTCGCATGATGTCAGGAGCCGGGAATCACATCTTGTCCAGGCTCCATGTTTGTGATATGGTTAACGGGGCGGTGAAAAACGATGACAAGTCTGTGGTCTGAGAGCATGCTCGTCCTGTTCGCGATCCTCGTGTTGGGCTACTTCGCTGGCACCGTATCGGTACATGGTATCTCGCTCGGTGCGTCCGGCGTCCTCTTCGTGGCACTTGTATGCGGATACTTCGGGGCCCAGGTTCCAAAGGAAATCATGGACTTGGGATTGACGCTCTTTGTCTACTGTGTCGGCATTCAGGCTGGGCCGATGTTTTTCAGGAACTTTCGGAGAAGCGGATGGCAGTTCTCTGTTGTAGCCGTGGCAGTCGTGGTAGCGGGTGCGGCAGCGGCGGTTGCCGTATCGTATTTCATGCACATTCCGCATGACATCGCGACTGGTCTCTATGCAGGCGGTCTGACCAACACTCCTGTTCTGGCAGGGGCGATGGAGATCGCGGAACGTCTGGTTCCCGGCTCATCGGGCAACGTATCGGCTGGGTTTGGCATTGCATATCCCTACAGCATGATTTCGGTTGTGCTAGTCATCCAGTTTCTGCCCAAACTGCTCCGTCGCGACGTGGCCGCCGAGGAAGCAGCATGGACCGCCCGGCACAAGGTGCAGCAAGCCCCCCTGCTTGCCCGGCAATCTTCTGCCAATGATCGGCTGAACGAGGAGGACAACGGTGCAGCCATCCGAACGGGGGACCAGCGCTCCTTGGAGGACATGAACATGCTGCCCTTTCTCATTGGCCTGGCACTGGGGTGCCTGCTGGGCGCTTGGCGGATCCCTCTTGGGCGTGGCATCTTCATCAAGCTTGGCAGCGCCGGTGGTGCCTTCATCGTGAGCGTTATCCTTGGCTCATTTGGACGAATCGGTCGGCTTCGCCTGGTTGTGCCCGTTATTGTGCGCAAGTTCTCGATGGAGTTCGGTCTCATGCTCTTTCTAGCCGGAGCCGGAACGCTTGCGGGTTCTCGCATCGTCAGTGCCCTGCAGAGCCAGGGGTGGTCACTGGTCCTCGGTGGGGCCATCATCACCACGTTCAGTGTTGCGATTGGTCTGGGGACCATGGTCGTGCTCTTCAGGATGGATACGCTGTCTGTCATGGGGGCGCTGGCCGCTGCCATGACTAATCCGCCCGGACTGGGTGTCGCGAACGCTCAGACTGAGACGGACATCGCAACGTTGGCGTATGCCAGCGTCTACCCCATCGCGCTCATTCTCAAGATTATTATTGCAGAGATCATGGTGACGGTTCTGTCACGCTAGTCGCGTCCATAGTGGTTCCACTGCAACCATAGAATGACGCATAACGTCCCAAGGGATTAATGAAGTTTTAAAAAGAAGAATACTACTCCCAAACTCCGGCAATAGGTTCTCCACAGAAACCGCATTGGCCGTT
>DASVKR010000160.1:0-6661 GCA_036385275.1 Candidatus Cryosericum sp.
TGGTGGCGGAGTTCGCTCACGCCAACTTTCTGTTTGCCAAAGAGGAGTGTGGTAGCTGCTGGGCACGCTTTTACTGCAGTGGCGGGTGCCTTGCCAACAACCACGCGACCACAGATACGCTCCTGAAGCCTTATGCGCTCGGCTGTTCGATCCAGAAAGAGCGTATCGAAGCTGCACTGGCGGTGAAAGCGGCTGAGTCTCCGGAGAACAAACCGTGACTAGTACATGAGTTGACAGCTTGAGGGAAGATCCATTGCCGCCTGGTGCACAGAGCATTGTGGCGGCGATGACATTTCCAGACATGGCAAGCTGGGGGAAAGGAGTGTACTGCCTTGCACGAAGAATGCGGCTCTTGGCATGAAACACGATGGTTTCATGGATCGAGACGATCGACCCTGGATATAAAAATGGTGCCGAGAGGCGGAATTGAACCGTCGACACGGGGATTTTCAGTCCCCTGCTCTACCAACTGAGCTATCTCGGCACTCTTTTTCAAAGAAACCGCTCACCGCGCGATTCGCCCGGTGAGCGGTCCCACCATTACGCAACAATATCGCACTGCTGGTGGGCGAAACAGGATTCGAACCTGCGACTTCTTGCTTGTAAGGCAAGCGTTCTACCGCTGAACTATCCGCCCCTGGATTGTGGTATTCATACTAATGGTGCCGAGGGTGGGAATTGAACCCACACGGATTGCTCCATGCGCCCCTTAAACGCACGCGTCTGCCAATTCCGCCACCCCGGCACGAGGCTTGGTGCTTCCCTAGAACTTGAAGACTACCAGTACCAAGGACAATACCACAAATGCAACGGATAGAACAACTGCAAGCCGGTCAAGGAGAGCATCCTTGGGCTTGCGTGAATGGAACACGGTTGCACTGCCTGAAATCGCGCCCAGTCCGCTGCCCTTGGGCTCCATGAACAGGATCGCGAGGATATCGCCGACCGCAACTAAAGCCATGACTATTTCCAAAACCGTTTTTATTGGCAACGTGAACCTCCGGTAACAAGCGCTATTATACGGAAAGCCGCTTCGATTTCAAGTGCTAAAGCGCACTAGTCCGCTGAATCGATAGCTTCGATGCCGGGAAGCTGCTTTCCTTCAAGGTATTCCAGAAACGCGCCACCACCGGTGGACACATGTTTGAAGTCATTCTGGAGGTTCAATGCGTCGATGACCGAGGCGGTCTCACCTCCGCCGGCGACGGTCAGCGCTCCTGACCTCGCGGCAATGACCCGTGCGAGAGACTTGGTACCCTCCGCAAACTCGGCGATCTCGATGACTCCCATTGGTCCATTCCAGATGATGGTATTGGCTTTCGCGATCTCCGCCTCGAATACCTCGATGGTCTTTGGACCGATGTCTACGCCGATCTGATCCGCGGGAATCTCTTCGATGTCGACGATGCGGTGTGAGCTTCCGGTTTTGATCTCGTTCGTGATAATGACGTCTACCGGTAGGAGCAGACGGGTGCCCCTTGTCTTGGCCGCTTCGATGATCTCGTCGGCGACCTTGAGGTAGTCTTCTTCCACAAGGGAGAACCCAATGGCGTATCCCATAGCCTTCAGGAACGTGAACGCCATACCACCACCGATGAGGATCGCGTCGGTCTTGGTGAGCAGGTTCTTGATGAGACCGATTTTGTCGGAGACCTTGGCACCACCCAGGATGGCAATGAACGGTTTCTTGGCAGATGTTGTGACGGTCTCAAGAATATTGATCTCCTTCTCGAGCAGGAAGCCGGCTGCCGATGGAAGAAACTGTGGCACGCCGGCAACCGAGGTATCGGGCCGATGAGCAGTGGCAAACGCATCGTCCACGTAGACGTCGGCGAGGGCGGCAAGCTTCTTTGCGAGTTCCTCGGAGCCGTTCTTCTCCTCTTTGAGAAACCGCACGTTTTCGAGCATGATAATGTCGCCTGGCTTGGCGTTTGCTACGACTTTCGTGACGTCGGGACCGACAACAGAATTGAGCTTGTTGACCGGCTTGCCCAGCAGAGCCGATAGCCTCTGCGCTATCTTGTCCAGCCGCAGTGATTCCACGATTTTTCCATCGGGACGGCCCATGTGCGTCACGAGGATGATAGTGGCGTTCTTGTCGAGCAGATACCGAATGGTCGGCAGTGTCTCGAGGATGCGCTTGTCGTCGGTAATTGCTCCGTCCTTCGACATGGGGACGTTGTAGTCGACTCTCAGAAGTACTCTCTTGTTCTGAACATCGAGATCCCTGATACTCCGCTTCGTCATGACAATGCCTCCTAGTAGGATGCCTTCGTGACGATGAGCTTCGTGAGGTCAGCGACCCTTGCGCTATAGCCCCACTCATTGTCGTACCAGCTCAGAACCTGTACGAAAATTCCGCTCGACTTGGTGGAAAGGCCATCGACAATGCCCGAGTAGATCGTGCCGCGGTAGTCGGAAGAAACAAGAGGCAGTTCATTGTACCCGAGGAAGCCCTTCATTGTAGTCTCGGAAGCTTCTTTGAGCGCTGCGTTGATTTCTTCCCTGGTGGCTGGCTTGGTGAGAATAGCATCGAACACGGTGAGGGAGACAGTTGATGTAGGGACGCGCAACGAGATACCGTCCAGTTTGCCCTTCATCGCTGGAATGACCAGTGCGACGGCCTTGCTTGCGCCTGTCGTTGTGGGGATGATGTTGGTGGCAGCATTGCGGGCTCGGCGCAGGTCCTTGTGCGGAGCATCGAGAATGCGCTGATCCAGCGTATAACTGTGGACGGTGGTCATGTAGCCCTTCTCGACGCCCCAGTTGTCATTGAGCACTTTGACCACGGGAGCCAGCGAGTTCGTCGTGCAAGAGGCATTGGAGATGATGCTGTGCTTGGATAAATCCAGAAGGTCCTCGTTGACGCCCAGGACGATCGTAATGTCCTCGCCCTTCGCAGGAGCGGTGATCAGGACTTTCTTGGCGCCAGCGGTTATGTGCCCGCGAGCCTTATCAGCGTCTGTGAACACTCCAGTCGATTCGATGACGATATCGATACCCAATGTGCCCCATGGCAGAGCGGCAGGATCTTTCTCACGGAAGATCTTGACTTCGCGGTCGCCGATGACGATTGTGCCTTCCTTGCCCTCGATGTTGATGTCCCAGGTACCGTAGTTCGAATCATACTTCAGAAGGTGCGCCAGCGTCTGCTCGTCCGTGATGTCATTGGCGGCAACAATCTCAACTTCTGGATAACGCGTGATGAGATGCTTCAATACTTGGCGACCGACTCTGCCGAGTCCGTTGATTGCAATCTTTGCCATTGTCTACCTCCGTGAGAAATTGGCCGCACCGATTGAACCGGAACGGCAACGTATAGACATGATACGCAAATGCCGCCAAAAGAAAACAGCAGGAAATCAGTTGCTTCTGAAGTATCGAGCAGGGATTCCAAGTGAGAGACGATATTTGGCAACCGTTCGTCGACTAATGTGGATGCCCTGGTTCGCAAGGTGTTCCGCTATCTCCCGGTCGCTCATCGCTTTCGAGTCCCTGCGGGACTGGAGCAGCAGTGCCACTGCCTCCTTGGCAGGGGCCGCTGCGGTCTGCCACCGGTCCATCACCATCGAACGGAGTCTGAAGGTGCCACGCGGCGTCTTCACATACTTGCGGCAAAGTGCGCGGACCATAACTGTTCTCGACATCTGGGTTGCCTGCATCAGGTATTCCACCGGGACACGCGATGGGTGGCTCGACTGGTTGGCGAGGTACGGAGCAAGCGAAGCGATGAGAGCGTCGCCCAGTTTCGCAAGCGTCGCGGTGCGTTCCGCGATGGCATCGTCGATCCACCGGACTCTGGTAACCTCTGCGAGGACTTGCTTTCTCGCTTCAGGGTCCTTGCGGGCCGATGACACCACCACAGGGTCGATTGCGAGCCTCCAGGCAGGCCCGGGTACTGAGCACAAGAGAGCTCCAGTCAGCGAATCCTGTTCGATGATGATATCGGGCGCCACGATACGTGGTTGTCCAGACGCCATGCGCTTGGCGGGTTCAGGGTCCAGCACGGCGAGGATGCGCTGCAACGTGGCTGGATCACACTCCATCCCCAATTTCTTGAGGCAGGCGCGAATGACGCCTGGAGACACTGAGCGCTGACGCGTGCGTAGGAACTGCGCACAGGAAGTTACCGGAAGTTCAGGGAGCACACGCAACATCTGCAGAGCGAAGGCTTGAGCCACGTCTATGGCGCCGAGTCCCGCTGGCTCGAGGGTTCGAATGGCCGCCAATACCTGTCGAACCTCCGTAGTGGCAACATGGATCGAGAAGGCATACCGCGAAATCTGTCGGGTGAAGAATCCGCGTTCGTCCAGATCCGAGGCGACGAATCGTGCGCACTCGACCTGAGAATCGACAATGAGATCCCTGTCCAGGAGCTCGTCGACTATCAATTCTGCAGGAGTGGACTCTTCGGGGTCTGCAAAACTATCGAGGTCGCCGTTCCATGTGCCATCGGATGTATCGGTCCGGGCATGTTTCTCCGCAACGATGCTGCCGGCAGCGAACCGATCCATGAGAGTTCCGAAGTCGCTCAGGGGCTGCTCGAGAACCAGACCACGGGTGGCCAGATAGGATTTCTGGCGAAGGCTCAATTGTTGTCGCTGTTTCTGGCTACCGTGCATTTCGAAGAACCTTGTCGATATGATAGTGGATGGTGCTCTTGGAGACACATCCAGGTATCTTGTCGGTGAGCTTTGACAGCGGGAGGTCGGGGTACCTCAGTCGTGCCTGGACGACCTCGATCGTGCGGGGCGAGAGACAGGTAAGGTCAGTCTGAGCAAAGGCCATCCGCAATACGTCGACAGCTATCGTCTCGCGCTGCAGGTTGCCCAGCTCTGCATTGACCGACCGGTTGACCTGGTTGTCCATGTCTCTCTCTAGCTGCAGTTCCTCGAGGGATACCAGCGAGTTTGATGCTCCCCAGGCTGCGAGGAGCGACATGATGTCCTGGCGCGATTTGAGATAGGTGATCTCAGAGACGCGGCGGATCTGTGAGCCATGCTTCACACGGAGAGAAGTCAACGAGCGTTCGACGAGCCGACGCCCGACGGGGAGGGAGCAGCTGAACTCTAGATGTGTCCCTTGCACAGCAGCATACCCGGAGATGAGGAAGAAGCCCCTTGTGAATGCAGCCGCCGCGCGTTTCCCCCGTAGACGCCGCTCAAGCTGGGTGGGATCCAGGGGACTGAGTCCCGAAAACAGTTGCTGTGCCTGAACAGGGATAAGGTCGACGCTGAAACTCAGTTTGTGTCCGGTTCTTGAGAGAAGTGCCTGCTTGGGTTGCCAGCTGGCGAGTGCATGGGAGGACAGAGAAAGCACATAGCGCATGATAAACGGACTCTTTGACGTGAAGGAGATCGACAGCGCTCCCCCATGGCGCAAAACCAGAGAGCTTCCACCATAGAGGGCTCCGGACAGTTCAAGCAGGGGGTCGGTCGAAGGCAGCCCGGCCAGTTCCTGTTTCAGGAACTCGATTGTCGCCATTCGCTTCTACAGTCCGAGGAGCGACCTCAGTACGATGCGAAGTTTGCCTGGGTCGTGGCGAATGAGACCATCGGTGGTTGAGCAGATATCGGCCTCAACGACCCGTGGATGTTGACTCCTGGGGAGATCATTGGAGACGGGATTGACCCCCGCGGAAGCGTATCGCTCCAGCGTCTCGGCAGGGACAGGGGTGCTGCTCAGCAGGATCATGTCGATGCATGACCGTCCAAGGACTTCTTCAATCTTGTGAAGGTGCATGCCTGCAGTGTAGCCCTCCGTTTCCCCTCGCTCGGTCATCGCGTTCACGACCAGGACCTTCGTGGCCGAAGAACGTACGATCGTATCGGCGGTCGCCTCGATGGACAGCGGTGGTATCAGGCTTGTGAAGAGCGAACCAGGGCCGATGATGATGTAATCCGCCTGAGACAGCGCCTCGAGTGCGGGGACAAAGGGTTTGGCATGACGTGGCAGCACTTCGATGGTGTCGATTGTCTTGCCCTGGAGGGGGACCTGGTCTTCGCCATCGATCGTCGTGCCATCGGTGAAGTGTGCCCGCAACGTGATGTTGTCCAGAGACATCGGCAGAACCCTGCCGGGCAACTGCATGAGTTCGGAAAGCTCCTGCACTGCATCGCCGAAATTTCCCTTGATGTCGGTCAGAGCCGCGATCATGAGATTCCCGACGTTGTGGCCGCCGATTCCTTCGAGCTGTTCCGGGAAACGATAGGCGAGGAGGCGGGCGCTGCGTGTCGACTCACCTGCCATGGCGATGAGAGCGTTCCGGAAATCGCCTGGAGGCAGCATTCCAGTGGTCTCACGAAGGCGTCCGGTACTTCCCCCACTATCTGCCATCGTGACAATAGTGGTGAGCTTGACGTTCTCCGTTCGGAGTGACTCGATGACCGGCTTGATGCCGGTTCCCCCACCGATCACGACGACACGGGGAAGAGACTCGGCCATGCGATAGCGGTAGATCGTCCGCGCGACAGATTCCCTGGAAATAGACCCAGTGATGGCAGCTAGCAGAGAACGGGCCAGAAGGGTCGCCGCCAGAACCATGAGCCAGGCGGACACCGTCACGGCGATGCCGCACAGAACCCCGAAAACTGGAGAGACAGAGCCGGAAGGGAGAAAACGGCGAAGCACGTTCTGAACGGATGGCCGCAGGTTTAGCAGC
>DASVKR010000161.1:0-5662 GCA_036385275.1 Candidatus Cryosericum sp.
GTAGTATGGGGATGGTTACCCGCACTGCTCTGGGTGTGGTTTGGCAACCTCTTCATCGGGAGCATCCACGACTACCTGTCCCTGATGGCGTCCGTTCGTTATGACGGCAAATCCATCCAGCATGTCTCGGGCGAGTTGATGGGGAAATCATCAAAATACATCTTCGAGGTCTATATCTATTTCACAATGATCCTTATCGTCGCTGCATTTATGGGCGTATTTGGAGCCCTTGCCTCAAAAAGCCCTGAAATCCTTACTGCCTCAGTCTTGTTCATGGTTGCAGCAGTCGTTGAAGGGCAGCTGCTCTACAAGACGAAGCTTCCATTCTGGCTTTCGTCGGCAATTGGCGTAGCTCTCACGATCCTTTCGATCGTTGTCGGGTTCTTGTGGCCATTCATCAAGTGCCCCAACCTCAACCTTCTCTACGTGTTCCAGGTCATTTACATTATCCTTGCCGCAGCACTTCCTGTGTGGTTCCTGCTTCAGCCAAGAGACTACCTCAACTCGTACATCCTGTGGGGCGGTATTATCATCTCTTCGATTGCAGCGGTGTTTGCGTTCCGTGGCTTCAGCTGGCCCGCGTACACGAGTTTCGCAGCCAGAGTCATTTCGGGACAGCCCTCGCCGTTCTGGCCCACTGTCCCGCTTGTCATTGCCTGTGGCGCCCTGTCGGGATTCCATTCCATTGTCGGGTCAGGCACGACTTCCAAGCAGCTTGATAACGAATTGAGTGGACTGTTTGTAGGATATGGCGCAATGTTCATGGAGGGAATGCTTTCTACCATCGTCATCACCTCCATTGGAGCATTCGGGCTCACGGTGTTCCAGGGTTTTGCTGACAAGATTGCCGCCGCCGGGTTTGACTTGGCTAAAATGAAAGTTGATCCTGCGTATTTCGGTCAGGTGGGCGCCGCCGTTATCAACTCCAAAGATATCGGCATCGGCGGAGCACTCGGTATCTTCACCAAGTCATTTGGACAACTACTCAATATCATCAAAGTCCCCGTGAAGCTTGGGGAGACGCTCGGCGGTCTCTGGGCTTCTGCATTTGTTCTCACGACGCTCGATACGACCAATCGTCTTGCAAGGTATGCATTCCAGGAACTAGTTGAGCCACTCAAGAAAGTCTCCAAAGGACTCCATGGAATTCTTGCAGACAAGTGGGTTGCCTCGATCTTAGCGGCAGTCCTTGGTCTGTGGTTGATTACAAAGGGTGGCAATATGTACACTGCACTTTGGGCAGGTTTTGCAGGTGCAAACCAGTTGCTAGCGTCCATCGCAATGCTCACTGCCGCAACTTGGGTTAAGAAGGTACAGAAAGTGGGCAAAGGCATGCTTGCAGCAGTCCTTATTCCTACATTCGTTCTCTGGGTCACCGTCTTCGCCGCTCTAGTCTGGTTCCTGTTCGTGATTGTCCCAGTCAGTGCCCCAGCACTGCAGGTGGTATTGGGTGGGTTTGTGGTTCTCATGCTCATCCTTGATATCATGCTTGTGATCAATTTCTTCAGGAGCTGGAATCAGGGGCAGCAGAACAGGGCAGCAGAGGTATAACTATTAACTGAATGAGGCGACTCCTCGATTCGTTGAAAAAGAGTTTCAAGACGTTTGACAAAGGGATGAGGGAGGACGCTACCTCCCTCATCCGTAAGCAGCTCGACGAAGAAGAGAACATATTTGCCCTTCTTACGATGGGCGTTTTCTCGGGCATACCGTCCCCTCCGACAGGCGTTGTCCTGAGAATCCTCCCGCACATGTCCCGGGAGATTTCTGTTATGACCAGGAGAAGTGCTGGTCTCGATGATGTGTTTGCCCAGACGCTGGGGACGTTCGACATCGACTAGGAGAGTCGGTTGAAAGTCTACTTTTTTCTTGGCAAGGGGGGCGTCGGCAAGACGACCGTTTCTGCGGCCTGGAGCGCTGGTCTGGCAGAAAGCGGTCTGAAAACACTTGTTGCATCCATCGACCCGGCGCACAACCTTGGCGATGCGTTCGCCGTCCGAATCGGTGACAGGATCATGCACGTCGGTGACAACCTTGACGCAGTCGAGGTGAATATCGAAGACATGATCAGAGCTTATCTCGATGATCTCTCGGCCAAAATGAAGAATACCTACAGGTACCTGTCGGCGATGAACATTGATGGGTATTTCGACATCCTCAAGAACTCGCCCGGCATTGAGGAATACGCCACGATGGAGGCAATCAAGAAATTCGTCGCCCTTAAAGGGTACGATGCAGTCGTGTTCGACACTCCCCCGACAGGGATGACGATACGTGTGCTTGCGATGCCTCGGGTGTCTCTCCTGTGGACAGACCAGCTGATCAAGATGCGGAAAAGGATTCTTTCGACACGGGGAATGGTCGAAAATGTCCAGGGGAAATTCGAGGCCGAAGTCGATGGAGAGAGAGTTGTGCTCTCCTCAAGTGAGAAAGAAGACCCTATCATGCAGGAACTGGTCAGTTACCGAGAGGAACTGAGGGCTTTGAGGGACATGTTCTCCTCCGAGCAGTCTTACGTCAATATTGTGACCATGGCAGAGGACCTTGCCCTGTTTGAAACGAAGAGAATCATCGAATCCCTCGGTACATTCAAGATACGAGTAAGGACGATCTTTCTGAACAAATTCTTTGCGATGGCCAACCCCCCCGAGGAGATCAAGGGCAAGATCGAAGAGCAGGAGGGGGTTATCAAGAGAATGAAAGCCGAGATAAGGGGAATCGAGGTCAAGGACATTCCATTGTTGAGAAAGTCTCCAAGAGGCATTGATGAGCTTCTTCACGTGTATTCGAAGTATCTAGTCTGACAAGGAGAAAAGATGCAAGGCATAAGCGGCAATTGGATATTGGTTCTCGTTGTTCTTGCAGGAGTTGCGGTATTGCAGTTCTACCAGGGGCGGCGATTGAACATTACCCTGATCAAGCACTATGTTCATGGTTTCGAGAGCAACCTCACAATCCGTGACCAGCTCTATACCTGGATTGGCGGATACTCCGGTTTCAAGGTGGATTATGATGTGAACGAGAAGTCCATCAAGAAAGTCGAGATGACCCTGACGCTTCTGGCGCGGCAGAGCCTCTTCTGGCTGCCGTTCTCGTATCCCGTGAAGAGGGGAGATCGGCTGTATATCGTGCTCAGGCCCAGCTTCAAGGTGCATGCTGATGCGCACATTATCAGGAACTTCTACTATCTTTTTGGGCCTGCCATCACGGAGGCCAAAGATCTCACGAAGGCAAAGGTCGAGTTTCCAAACGCAAAGGGTTTCTATACTCTCTACGAAGAAGAAGGTGACATTGCAAAGCTGAGAAAACTCGTCGAGGCGTCGATGGACCCAAAGAGGCTACGGCACATAGCGGTCGTCAAGGAAACCAACGTTCTGTTCTGTCTCATCAAGCCAGATCCCTTCAAGACTCCTGATGAGCTGAAGCGACTCGTTGAGAACTTTCCCAAGTACTTCTCGAACGAGGGCGCGCCCAGCTAGGTACCGGGCGTAGCCATCGTTGTGCGCGGCGCGGAGGCGCTTGCGCAGGTTGCAGACGCTGGTCGTCACGAATCCTCCCGTTGCTCCTATGGACCCGATGGCTTCACAATCCACCTGCACGGAAAGCCAGCAACCGCTGTATTGATAAGCAGGGCACAGCGAATGCTGGCAGTGCCGACTCGTGCTTGACAAGGCAGAGTGGCCGACTATGATTGCTGCACTTGAAAGGGGATGATTCCATGGAATACCAAGGAACCGTCATACGTCCGGAGGGCAGTGTCCGGGCATTCTTCAACCGGGTCTATGGCTGGATGGCCGGAGGCCTCGCTCTGACTGCGGCTATTGCATGGTTCGTCGGAAACAACCAGGCGATCCAGCAGGTTATCTTTGGCAACTCGCTTGTGTTCGTACTCCTCATTGTTGCCGAGTTCGGTCTGGTCATTGGGCTCTCTCGCGCAATCGCCAGGATGTCTCCGCAGACGGCGGGGCTCCTGTTCCTCACGTATGCCGCAGTGAATGGGATCGTGCTGTCGTCCATTTTCATGGTGTATGCGAAGGGAGATATCTCGATGGCGTTTGTCGCTTCGGCAGGCATGTTCCTGGCCATGTCGCTGATTGGGTCGGCTACGCACATGGACCTGTCGAGGGTCGGCAACATTGCCCTGTTCGGGCTGTTCGGCATCATCGGTATGTCCGTCATCAACATCTTCACGAAGAGTTCTGGTTTGGAGTTCCTGATCAGCATTGTCGGCATCGTCGTCTTTCTGGGACTGACGGCCTGGGATACCCAGAAGCTGCGCAGGATGGCGCTCAGCCTGGACCCCACCGGCGATAACCCGATAACCATGGCCGGAGAAGACCGCCCCTCGGATTGGAGCAAAGTCCTCGGGGGCAACCCGCAGGCTGAGAAAGCGGCAGTCATCGGCGCTCTGAGCCTGTATCTGGATCTGGTCAACCTGTTCCTGTTCATCCTCAGGTTCTTTGGTGGCCGAAGGCGCAATTGAGTCATTCCTCACGTTGTGAATATGGCTGGACCTCTCCAGATGAGTGGTCCAGCTATTCGTTCTTCAACGGATCCTTTGCAGCCGTTCAGCCGGTGGTATAATCCCAATATTATGGACACAATACGACTCGTGAGGATGTTCCACAGGAGAAGAGCTGTCCCCTTTGCCGTCCTGGGCGTCTTTCTCGGTGGGCTCTTCCTCTGGAGCGCAGGCGTTCACGCTTATGTTATCAACGATGCGGGCAACAAGACGCGGATCGTCACGTTCCGTACCATGTCGGTGAGCACCGTCCTGGCGAAGGCGAACACTCATCCCCTGCGCCCGGAAGATGTGGTAACACCGGATGTCGCTGCGGTCATCTCTCATGGGGAAATCGCTATCGTGCGCGCCAAGCCGGTCACACTCACCATTGATCAACTGAGTGAAACCATCTACTCGACCGTGGGGACGGTCGGAGAACTTCTGGCGGACAACGGCATCAAGTTAAACACGGAAGACAAGGTCAGCCCGGAGCCAACGGATTCCGTGCCGTACAACGAGGGCGTCGTCGTCAAGCGCACGACCTACGCCTACACCACGAAGACCGAGGCTATAGCATATCAGCGGGTCTACAAGAAAAACCCGTACATGGAAGTCGGACGCAGTTACATCAGCGTCATGGGTCAGAACGGCCTCCTCAAGAAGACTATCAAGGTGACCAAGGTCGCCCAGAAGGCAGTGAGCTCGGCCGTTGTCAAGGCGCAGACCATCAAGCCTGTCGTGCATGAGGTCTATGACATCGGTACCGCTCGCTTGGATCTCAAGCCCATGTGCACCTACACCATGTCTGCCACCGCCTATTCGAACAGACGCTCCACGATCCTCGACGGCAAGGACCACTTGTATGGCTACTCGGGTTTGTGGCTTCACTATGGCACCTGTGCAGTTGACCGGCGCCTCATCCCCATGGGGACCGTGCTGTATGTCGAAGGATACGGCTACGCGGTCGCAGCGGATACGGGTTCCAGCATCAACGGAAATTGCATCGACCTGTTCTTCAACTCGTACGGCGACGCGTGCGACTGGGGCCGCCGATCGGTCAACGTCTACGTCCTTCCCATCACACGGAATCAGCTCTACAGCAAGCTTGGCATAAAGTAGGATGGATACAGAGTAACATCGAACCCCCGGCAGCGATGC
>DASVKR010000162.1:0-13127 GCA_036385275.1 Candidatus Cryosericum sp.
GGCTGAAGGTCGGTGCGCACCGTGGCTTTGAACTTGTCCATCGAGCCATACTGAGCTATGACTGCGTCATTGAATCCCTGAGTGTCCGTTCCAAACTGCTGTTGGGACTGTGTGACGGCATTCTCGACCTCCGTGTCGAGAGCGGTCTTCAGCTTGGCCTGATCGATCTTCATGTTCTTGGATTTGGCATACTGGATAAACAGCTCCTGCTCGATCGAGCTGTCGATGACGTTCTGGCGAACGGACTTGAGGGTACCGGCATTCTCTGCCGTCGTCAGATCCATTCCGTACTGTGTATACATGTCGACGTAATTCTGAACGCGTGCCGTGATATCGGACTGGAGGACTTTCTCGGTGCCGACTTGATACGCTATCGTTCCAGTAGTGCTCTTGATTGCAAAAAAGCAGCCCCACGTGGCAAGCGCTACGATGAGTACGACGGCAATGACTCGCATAACAATAGGAAACCGGTCCTTGTGATATGTCTCCGGCTTCTCGACGAGTCCCGCCTTGCGTTCCTGTCTGATCCTGCTGTCTTTTCCCATCCTGTCACTCCTCGGTCGAGTCTGCCTCTGTGGACAGACGACTCAGATAATAATCATAAGACTATACCATGATTCCTCTCATCTGAAAGCGTTCCAGTCTTCTCGACCGTATTTCCGAGGGACAATGTCTGCAGCGTTGAGTGCCTCCCGCGCAGTAAGCGAATCGGGAAGGAGACGGACGCCTTCGGCAGCCGAAAATGCTGAAACGAGTGTATCTGCCATTTCGCCAAATGAGACGGCCCGGTGTGCCTCGTCGCTGACGCTGGTCATAAGCTGAGCGGCCTGCCGTGCGGCATCATGCACGTTTGGCTGGGATGTCCGGACTACCGCAAAGAGTTTTTCCAGGTCATTCTTCAAGATGATTGAGCCGTGCTGGAGGAAACCGTCACGCGTTCGCATCTGTGCCGAGCCGACGATTTTTCTGTGACCAGCGACGATGTCGGTGGTCCCCGGCGCGGTGAAGCACGATGCGGAGACAAAACCTGTGGAGCCATGCGGAGCAAGTGCGGCCGATACTCCAACAGCTAGGAGAGCTGCGACAATTGGCCCGCATATCCACTCGTACGACGCTTCCAGCCCCAGAGCATAGAGAGGATCCGATTGCGGGACGGACACCGAGTAGGTGACTTCCATGTCGTGGAGCACCGCTCTGCCTCCCGTAGGGCGTCGGACCCACGCAACATGCCTCCTGTCCAGTTCGGTGAAATCTAGGGCCTCTGAAGCTCGCTGAGCGAAGCCGAGGGATGCGGTGGCAGGCGTCCACCCATAGAAACGAAGGACTGGAACGCCCGACGTGCAAGCAGCGTCAAACAGCGCCTCGTCTGTGGCCATGTTCTCGTATGGAGTGCCGATGCCAGACATGATGCATCGCCAAGTTCTCATGCCAACATGCTATGGGTATGGGCGCCACTGTCAAGGAAGAGCTGAGTGAAGACAAGTCCAAGAGCTGCTTTCATGTTGCATTTTGGCCCTGATGTCTTAGTATTTATGGCACATGATGACCGCCGACTGGACGCAGGAGTACTTTGACGATACGTACAGGCGCCTCTTTCTGGATACGGTAGACCCGGCCAGAACAAGGTACCAGGTGCAGCAGCTCCTGAGGCTGTGCACAGTACTTCCGGGCGCCACTGTTCTCGATGTTGGATGTGGCGTTGGACGACATAGCATCGAGCTTGCGAGACTCGGCTTCAGGGTGACGGGAGTGGACCTGAATGCAGACTATATCGTTGCATGTCGCGAGCGTACTGCACAACTGGGGTTGAAGGCCGAGTTCCATGCAGTGGACAGTCGAGTTATGAAACTCGACGTGAGGGCAGATTTGACAATCTCTCTCTGGAGTTCATTCGGCTACTACGGTGAGGTCGGTGACCTGCAGATACTTCAGAGAATCGCGGAGCACACGAGGCGGGGCGGGTATGTGGTCGTAGATGTTGAGAACCGTGACTATATCGTGAAGCACTTCGTGCCCCAGGAATGGCATGAGAATGAACAGGGACTTGTCTTCGAGACGCGCCGATTCGATGCGGTGGCAGGCACTGTCTCCACAAGACGCGTCGTATTGAGTGGAGGAGAGCGCAGTGAGTACCGTCGTGTGCTGCGCATGTATACTGTGGCTGAACTGGCAACACTACTTGAAGCGGCGGGGCTGCGGCCCGAACGTTGGTGCGGTGACTATGATGGATCACGGTTTGGACCTGAATCCAAGCGCATGATCGCTATTGCTGAGAGGTGATATGGTTTTCCTGCAGAGGTTCTTTGTTGACCTGTTCGTGAATCTTACGCCAGGACGAGGCATTTCCATCGTCATCGACGTCGCGCTGACATCCCTTCTCTTCTACGCCGTCCTGAGACTGATCTCGAACACGCGCGCGCTGCAGCTGGCTCAGGGTCTCGTGATTTACTATCTGCTCGTGTTCGGAGTGGAGTGGATCAGTCTCAAGACCGGGCTGCTCGCTCTCAACAGCGTGTTCAGCTGGTTGCGCAGTTTCTCGACGTCCTTCCTTCCCCTGCTGCTTGTCATGGTCTTCCAGCCTGAGCTGCGGCGGATGCTCGGTCGACTTGGCAGCAGTAAGCTGGTATCCTCCGACACGCGGACTCAGTTCATGGACGTTCACGATTGGGAAGAGTCTGTTGACGAGATTGTGAAGAGCGTCAAGTACCTGTCGATGAACCGGATCGGGGCGCTCATCTGTATGCAGAGACAAACAGGTCTCGAAGACTATGTCGAGACTGGAGTCCGGCTTGACGCTCTGGTGAGAGCCGAAACACTCTCCACTCTATTCTACCCCAACAGCGCGCTCCATGATGGTGGCGTCATCGTAGCAAACAATCGAGTCGTTGCCGCGAGATGCCTGTTTCCATTGACTGCGAGTGCGGACCTGGAACGAGGACTCGGAACCAGGCACCGTGCTGCCATTGGCATTACGGAGGAGACTGACTCCATTGTCGTTGTCGTATCCGAGCAGACAGGCGTCATTTCTCTTGCAGTACGCGGCAAATTGACACGCTATCTGAGTCCACTTGAGCTGAGAGGTATGCTGCTGGTCATGACGAAGCCTATAGCCAGCGAGCACAGGTTCAGCTTGACCGGATTTTTCCATAGACGGAAGTCGAATGGACAGCAGGGAGGCGGAGATGGCCAAGCGTAATATCGGTGCCATGTTGTTCAACTCCAAGATCATCTCTGTGCTCTTGGCCGTTCTGCTCTGGGTCTACGTCGTCGGGATCCGGGGTCCTGACACGACGAAATCCGTCGAGGCGCAGTTGATTGCCGTAAATGTACCTCAGGGGTACGTCCTTGCAGGAACACTCCCCACGGTGACCGTGACACTGCGTGGTCCCATGAATACACTGTGGAACGTCACCAGTGGCTATGTGACCCCTACCGTCGACTTGCGGGGAAGAAGCGAGGGTTCCTTCATTGCATCGGTTCAAGCTCAGGTCGCCGGGCTTGCTGGCGCGACAGTAGAGACCGTTGCTCCCCAAGAAGTCAATGTGCAGCTCGAGCGCCTGGAGACGGTCACCGTCCCTGTCCACGCAGAGGTGACTGGCACGTTGCCCCCGAGTCTGGTCCTTGGGGCCTTGCGCGTTGAGCCGCAGTCCATCGAAGTGTCGGGGCCCAGTTCGATCGTGAGCCAAGTGAAGGAGGCAGCGCTGGTCGTCGCACTGGACAAACTGGGAACGGCTGCAGGCGGTAATCTCACGGTCGCCGGGGACATTGTCGCCTATGATGCCATGGGTAATGTCGTTGAGGGCGTGCTGCTGTCTCCGCGGTCGGCAGTCGCCATTCTGCCGATTCTTGATGCTGCAACCGTGAAGACGGTGCCGGTCATTCCCACTGTCGTCGGGCACCCCACGAGTGGGTACGCCGTGGCGAGCGGCTCGTGCACCCCGGCAATCGTCATGATCACCGGAACAGCAGCGGTGCTGAGCCGGGTTCAGGCAGTTTCGACGATTGCAGTTGACGTCTCAGATGAGTCGGGAAGCCTCACGAAGCAAGTTGCGCTGATCCTTCCGCCGGGAGTCTCGCTTATGGGAGGGAGCAAGACCGTGTCGTGCCGTGTAGAAATCGAGCAGGTTGTCGTCCTTGCCATCCCGGACGTGCCGATTGAGGTTCGAGGTGCTGGAGTGGGGTGGAAGGTGTCACTTGGTACGACATCTGCGTCGGTCCTCATCAGTGGGACGAACTCCGGCGTCATGGCTCTCAGGTCTTCCCAGATCAAGGCATATGTCGACGTCAGCCAGCCTCCACTCGCCGATGGTAGCTACGCGGTCTCAGTGGACGGGCTGATGCAGGGAGTCGTTTCTGCAACGGTGACGCCGTCCTCGGTTAATGCCGATGTGCAGAAGGGGCCGTAGTGGACGCACGGCGGCTTCGGTGAGTCTAACCCGGAGCACAACAGGCATCCAGGCTCGCGGCCTAGGGTCCGGCCGATGAGTACCTCACATCCCGAAGGCTTCTTTGCGCTGTTCAAACCCAGCGGCCTGAGCAGTGCTGGCGCTCTGCGCGCCGTCAAGGGGATTCTGAGCGCGGACAAGGCCGGCTTTCTGGGCACACTGGATGTTCCGGCCATGGGGGTGCTTCCTGTTGCCATTGGCTCCGCAACGAAGCTCATCTCGTTCCTTCCGCCGAGCGAAAAGGAGTACGTTGGCGAACTTGTTCTGGGGATCACCACGATCACCGATGACATGGACGGGGAAGTCATCGAGCGCAGGGGCGCCACGGGTCTCGAGGATGAGGCCGTGAGGAAGGCTATCGAAGCCGTGATAGCACAGACGGAACAGGTTCCCCCGCACGTTTCAGCCAAGCAGCAGGATGGTGTTCGAGGATACAAGGCAATGCGTGGCCAGGGCCGCCTCATCGATTTTGCTTCGGTCCCGGTAGCAGTGCGGCGGTTCAGTATGCTTCAGGAGCGGCAGAACGCTGATCTTCGCCGTATCGTATTTCGCATGACGGTGACCCCGGGTTTCTATGTGCGTGGGTTCTGCCGGGATGTGGGAGCTATCCTGGGATGTGGTGGATGCATGGGGCGACTGCTGCGTACGAGAGCTCACGGGTTTGGCGTTAGCGACACACTGTCACTGGCAACGCTGCGGGGCAGGGTGCAAGCGGGTGACCTGTCGTTTCTCACGTGGGGCGAGACAGACGTGGGTCTTCTGGCGACATTGCCACAAATTTCTCTTGACGATGCGCAGTGGAGTGCATTTGGGCATGGGCTGGCCGTGGACTGCTATATGAGGGAGGGAACCACCGCCATGGTGAAGCGTTCCAATGGTCGACTGGGCGGTGTGGCGGCGGGCAGAGCCGGGAAGGCATGGCCGCTGAAAGTGTTCAGCGAGTGAGCAGTATCTACCTGTCGTCTTCGGAGTTTCCTGGGATTGCCTCCGCCGTCGCCGTAGGGGCCTTCGACGGTTTTCACGTCGGTCACCAGCGGATTGTCCAGGAACTTGTCGATTGTGGCCACAAGGCCTCCCTTGCTACTGTCATCTATACCTTTCGACGAAACCCCAAACTGACGACTCGGGGTATCCAGGGTCTCCTGACGACAAACAGTGAGCGCGTTGAATATGCGGGGAAGACCGGGGTTGACTCTATTGTCCTCGAGGATTTCTCGGCTCGTTTCCAGGGACTGTCTGCTGAGGCCTTCGTAAGTGAGATCCTTATCAGCCGCCTGAATGCACGTGTTGTCGTCGTAGGTCGGGACTTCCATTTCGGCAGGGACCGCGTTGGCGACGCGGAAGCGATGTCCCGGATACTCGACAACGCAGGGCGCACACTCATCATCGTCGCTCCAGTGATGGTCGACGGGGAACCGTGCTCCAGCTCCATCATCCGCACGACCATCGCGGAGGGTGACGTGGAACGCGCAGCAAGGTTCCTCGGGCGTTCCTATTCCATTGAGGGAGTCATCGTTACCGGAAACCGTGTGGGAGGGCGCCTCGGTTTCCCAACAGCAAATGTCGAGGTCCCCGATTCCGTGAAATTGCTCCCCGGCAATGGTGTGTATGCGGTGCGAGCCGTGGTAGATGGGGCGATTGTGAATGGAGTGTGCAACATCGGCGTCCGTCCGACAATCGTTGCCGCATCGAGGCGCACTGTCGAAGTACATCTGCTCGACTTTGACCGGCAAGTATATGGCCATCTGGTGTCTGTAGAGTTTGCGGCCCGCCTTCGCGAGGAGGTGCATTTTGTCTCGCCGGCCGCGCTCGTGAAACAGATCTCGCGTGACGTGGTCAGAGCGCGTGTCATCCTCGGGCCGGCCGGCGACTGCCAGGCAATGGCAAAATGAAGTCTTTTGCTGACCTGTTTTCCTTTACTTGTCCTGTGCTTCTGGTACACTGTTAATACATTTCTCCCGCACTCGGTCCCTCGTTCCGGCTGGACGTGAAACTGGGTCATGGGACACCTTGGAGGTACAATATGCTTACAGCCGAAGAGAAATCGAAGATTATTGGTGAGTTCAAGCTCAGTGAAGATGATACCGGCTCGTTTGAAGTTCAGGTTGCAATGCTGTCGAAGCGCATTCTTGCGCTTACAGAGCACCTGCAGAGCCATCGGAAGGATTTCAGTTCCAAGCGCGGGCTCTATAAACTGGTCGGAGAGCGCCGGAGACTTCTCAGTAGTCTGAGACGCGTCGACGAGGACCGTTATGCTTCACTAATCAAGCGGCTGGGAATCCGAAAGTAGGAGCTAATGTTGCAGAATGATGAGATAAAGACTGTTCGCGGCAGTATTGCAGGCAAGCCTGTCACGTATGAAACTGGACGGCTGGCCAAGCAGGCTGGTGGAGCTGTTCTGGTGACTATGGGTGGCACTGTCGTGCTCGCCGCAGCCACTGTCAGCAACAGTACGAAGGAAGGAATCGATTTCTTCCCGTTGACTGTTGACTATTTTGAGAAAATGTACGCAGCCGGCAAGATTCCGGGTGGATTCTATAAGAGAGAAGGACGCCCCAGCGAGCGTGAGATTCTTCGTTCGCGGCTTATCGACCGGTCGATCCGTCCTCTGTTCCCCAAGCACTTCCGTCGGGAAGTGCAGGTCATCGTTTACGTGCTGTCTGCCGATGGAGAGAATTCACCTGACGTGTTGGCCATCAACGCAGTATCGGCGGCACTTCTTATCAGCAATGCCCCATTCGTTGAGGCAGTCGCCGCAGTGAGGGTCGGCAAAATCAATGGCGAACTTGTTTTCAACCCGTCTTCTTCTGCGATCGACGAGAGTGTGCTCGATCTTGTCGTGTCTGGCACGGCCAATGGCATTCTCATGGTCGAATCCGGGGCTCGCGAGATCAGTGAAGCAGAGATGGTCGAGGCCTTGGTACTGGCACAGGAACCAATCAAAGAGACGTGCCGCATGGAGGAAGAACTTTGCGTTCAGGCTGGCAAGGAGAAGATCGTCGTCCCCGAGCTGAAGTTTGATGTAGCTATCCAGAGCGAAGCTCGTTCCATGGTCGAGGGGCGTCTTCCCCTGGTGCTCAAGGACAAGGAGAAGCTGAAGAAGGAGAAGATCCTCGATGAGTTCAAGGGCGAACTCGCCACCGAATTGGTAGCGAAGTATCCCGAAAGTGTGCTGGCCATCGGCGAGGTTCTTGACGCGGAGATCAAGCATTTCATCCGGCATCGTGTCGTGACTGAAGGCGTACGTATCGATGGTCGCGCTCCTGACGAGATTCGGCCAATCGGGGTCGATGTTGGGGTTCTTCCGATGAGTCATGGCTCGGGATTGTTTTCTCGAGGCCAGACGCAGGTCCTTTCGATTGTTACCCTCGGAGGAAAGAAAGAGGGTCAATTGGTTGAAAGCCTCGATGAAGAGGTTACAAAGCATTACATGCATTACTACAACTTTCCTCCCTTCTCGGTGGGCGAGACCCGTCCGATGCGTGGACCTGGACGTCGCGAGATTGGCCACGGCGCGCTGGGAGAGAGGGCCCTGCTCCCCGTCATTCCGGATGAGAGCGAGTTCCCATACTCGATTCGCGTTGTCTCTGAGGTGCTTGAGTCCAACGGTTCGACGTCACAGGCGTCCATTTGTGGCAGTACATTGGCTCTTATGGATGCTGGAGTACCGATCACGGCGCCGGTTGCTGGCATCGCGATGGGTCTGATGAAAGAGGGCGACACGAGTGTCATCCTGACCGATATCCAGGGAGCCGAGGACGCCAATGGCGACATGGACTTCAAGGTCGCGGGCACTGCTAAGGGTATCACGGCATTACAGATGGACATCAAAATTCACAGCGTCGACAGCGACCTGCTGTCCGCGGCTCTGGATCATGCCCGCACTGCGCGTCTCTTCATTCTGGACAAGATGCTCTCGGTTCTTCCTGCTCCTCGTAGCGAAGTCAATCCGCTGGCTCCTCGCATCTTCACCATGAAGATTCCTGGAGACAAGATCGGTGCTCTTATCGGCCCTGGTGGCAAGGTCATCAAGAAGATCATCGCCGACACCGGGTGTGACATCGATATCGAGGATGATGGCTCGGTGTTTGTGACTGCACCAGACGGAGCCAAGGGTCAGATTGCCATGGATGCGATCAACGCGATTACCGAGGATATCGTTGTGGGCAAGGTCTACATGGGCAAGGTTACCGAGTTGCGCGACTTTGGCGCTTTCGTGGAGATCGCACCCGGCAAGTCTGGCCTGCTGCATGTCTCACAAGTATCCGACTCATATGTCAAAGACATCCATTCCGTGCTTAAGGTCGGCGAACAGATTCTCGTCAAAACTCTGCCCCTCAAGGACGACGGCAAGATCGCTCTGACTCGCAAGGGCCTGATTGCCGGGAATGCCGACAAGGCTGCCCCTGAGTCCCACGATGACCACCACCATGGTGATCAATAGCGCAGAGCGCAAACCAGAAGTCATAACACTCAGCAACGGCATCCGCGTCGTTTTCGACGTTGACAAAGGGCACCCGACAGCAGCGGTCGGGGCCCTTATTGCTAGTGGCTCCCGGTTTGAGGATGAACATACGCGTGGGTTGAGTCACTTCATGGAGCATATCCTGTTCAAAGGTACAGAGCATCGAAGCTCACTCGAGATTTCGTCAGCTATCGAGAATGTGGGTGGTGAGCTGAATGCATTCACGGATACGCAGTACACGATGTTCTACATGCGTGTCCCGCGAATCCAGACGTCTCTCGCTCTCGATGTGCTGTCCGACATCCTCCTGTATCCTTTGTTCGACCCTGCTGCCATTGAGCTTGAGCGTAAAGTCATCGAACAGGAAATCTACTCATTTGAGGACAGTCCCGATGACGTCGTCACGGATGAACTTCTTAAGGGGGTCTACGGAAGCGACCCTGTTGCGTCGAATCCGCTGGGAACCGTAGAGTCAGTGCGTTCGTTCAGACGGAGCGACTTTGTCGACTATTTCCATAGGCATTTTGTTGCCCCCGACATCGTTCTTTCGCTTGCGGGAGACATCGATGTCGACGCATCGGCACGTTTCCTTGAGGATTCCTTTGGGCGGCTTGCGAAGGGACCAGGCAGAACCGAGTGGGGAATCCCTGTCCGGGCTGCTGTCTGCAGAGAGACAGAGCGCCCAACGGAACAGGTATATATGGCGATGGCGCTCCCCGGCTTCGCTCAGTATTCGAGACAGGGGTCGATTCTGAATCTCGTCTCCTGTATCTTCGGGGGCAACATGTCGAGTCGTCTGTTCCAGAGGGCTCGCGAGAAGGAAGCTCTTGTCTACAGCATTGGTTCTTTTCCCGTGAGTTTCAGCAATACTGGATTGCTGGGCGTCTCGGCCGAAAGCTCCCCCGAGAACGCTTCGCGTGTCCAGCAGGTCATCCGCGAGGAGATCGAGAACATGCGGCAGGACAAGATCAGCATGACTGAGCTTCAGCATGCCAAGGAAACTGTTCTCGGCGGATTTCTGCTTTCGCTGGAATCCTTCTTCCGTCGCATGCATCGAAACGCTTCCGAGCTCTACATGAGAGACCGGATACGGACGGTCACGGACGTCACGGAACAGGTCAACTCGATCACGCTCGGCCAAGCATTGAGCGTCATCGATGGCGTTTTTGACACCTCCCAGCTGGCAGTGTCGATTGTTCATGGACCCGAAAAGCGCTGAGTTACGTGTAGGCGTTAGCAGGCTGGTTCCACGCGCAGGACAGCTGGCACGCGCAACGTCAGGGTCGTCAGGCTATGATCTTGCAAGTGCAGAAGACGGGGAGCTGATTATCCTGCCTGGCGCCGTTGCACTCGTGCGGACGGGGTTAGCACTTGAGTTGCCTCTTGGCCTCGAAGGGCAGGTTCGCAGTCGTTCCGGCCTGGCAGTCAGAAGCGGCGTGTTTGTCCTCAATTCGCCAGGCACCATCGACAGCGACTACCGTGGCGAAGTGAAGATTGTACTGGCGAACTTTGGCGATGCCCCCTTTTCGGTGTTCCCGGGAGATCGCATCGCGCAATTAGTGTTCATGGAGATTCCGAATGTTTGCCTTGTGGTCGTCGACGAAATGGCGCCGACCGAGAGGGGGGCCGGTGGCTTTGGATCCTCAGGTGTCTGACTTGAAAGAGACTCTCCTGGCTTCCATTGCCGAGGAGGTCGTGTCCTGTCAGAACTGCAAGCTAGGGGCCACCCGGACGAAGGCCGTCCCGGGCGTCGGATCAGCCCATGCTCACATCTGTTTTGTGGGTGAAGGTCCGGGACGCGAGGAGGACTTGTCGGGGGTCCCATTCGTCGGTCAAGCGGGACGTTTGCTGGACAGGATGCTGATGGCCGAGGGGCTGAGCCGCAGAGACTGCTACATATGCAATATTGTAAAGTGCAGGCCCCCGAACAACCGAGTGCCAGAGCCTTCTGAGGTGGCTGCCTGCTCGCTCTACCTGTATGCGCAGTTGGCCATCGTGGAACCGGAGGTCATCTGCCTCCTTGGCAATACGGCGCTGCGTTTCTTCTTTGGAGAACAATACTCCATCGGGCAGGTGCGTGGCACGATTCTCGTCAAGGATGAACAGCGTTTCATGCCAACGTATCACCCAGCAGCGGCTCTAAGGAATCCTCAGTACGTGCAGGTTATTCAGAGTGATCTGCGAAAGCTTGCTGCCTTGATTCAGCGGACGGTAGACTAGGTTGAGCCGACTCCCGGGAATGGGGGGCCAGCATCACTTGCACGACGCTACGAACTCGGTCAGCATGGCCACAAGGTAGTCGGCTGATCTTGGTTGCATAGTTTTAGTAACCTCCTGAACGCTCTGCACACGCTGTCGGATGACTTTCCGAATGATCGAGGCTCCCTGCTTCGTGCACTTAAGGACGACCTGCCTCTTGTCCAGTACGTTCTGTGTCTTGGTGACGTAGGTGAGTTCGACAAGGCGATCGACCATCTCTGAGACCGTGGATGCAGCGAGGCCCGTAAGGTGCGTGAGGTCTTTGACATTAATGGCCTCACCGAAGTAGACAAGCTGAAGCACCTGGAACTGGGGCAGCGTAATTCTCACGCTTGACAGTGCATCGCGTCCCTTCTTCTTGATCCAGTATGAGATGTCGCGTAGCAGGGACTCTAGTTCCTTAGCCGTCTGCCTCATGGTTTCCACCCCCTCTATGGTTGATTCTTGGTTCCAAGCGACTATTCATGTACAGTGCCGAGAGTTGCGTGAGAGTCCCCAAAGACAAGTGCTAACTCTCGTTCTGCATCGGTTGGGGATGCGGACGCATGTACTACATTCTCGGTCAGTTGAGTGGAGAAGTCCGATCGAATCGTCCCGGGCAACCGGTCTTCCGGTCTGGTTGCCCCGATCGCCGTTCGAACAAGTGCGATTGCGTCGGGCGACTCGATCTGAAGGGCAACGACGGGGCCCGATGTCATGAAGGAAAGCAGGGCGGGAAAGAAGTCACGGCCATCGTGTTCAGCATAGAAGGTCCGCGCAAATGCGTCGTCCATGCGAAACATTCGCATGTTCGAGATCACAAGGCCCTTCTGTTCGATGCGTGTTATGATCAGACCGACGAGACTGCGGCGTACGCCGTCCGGTTTCACCATCAGGAGTGTTCGCTCACTAGTCACTTCCATTGCCTCCGGGAAGAGCTGTTCGTGCAGGATTGATGGTAGAATTGCTTCGCTTCCCTTCCAATTGTAGCCATTTCTCGTTGCTGCGCAACGTTTCTCTGACATGGTAACCAAACGCCCCACTTGTCAGGCGGAGCGGGCCTGATATCATCTAAGGATGCCAAGAAAAGGAATTCAGTGGTTCACTGTACTTATCGCAACGCTGCTGGTGGTCGCATTGGGGCTCGGCTGGATGGGCTTGCGAGGCGCTGCGCCTGCTTCCGCTATTCCGGTCGTACCTCTGGGTGCCGAGGCCCTTTGTGTCGTGACACCCAGTGAACAGGTACGGAGTCTTGTCGTGGATGACATTCTAAACGCGCGAAAGTCGGTTCTTGTAGAGTGCTATCTCATCTCTGACTCTTCTATTGTTCAGGCGTTGGAGACTGCCAAGCTGCACGGATGCGATGTGCGAGTCCTTATGGAGGAGGCGCCATTCGGGGGGTTCTCCACGAACCAGACAGTTCGCAATGAGCTGAGAAGCTCCGGCATCGACGCCAATTGGGGCAACAGGGTCTACTCGTTCACGCACGCCAAGTACATAGTCATTGACGAGGTGATGGCCTGGATCATGACGGCTAATCTCAGTAAGAGCGCCTTTGACAGCAACCGAGAAATCCTCGTCAGGACTTCCAGTCAGAGGGTAGTGGAAGACCTGGTACGAATCTTCTGGGCAGATCGAAGCCGAAATCCCTGTGCCGCCGGGTCGCTTGTCGTCAGCCCTGTGAATGCACGGCAACGCCTTCTTGGTATGCTGAGAGCATCGTGTCGCAGTGTGGACATCGTAAGCGAGGTATTCGATGACCAGGAGACGTGCAAGCTCTTGCAGGATCTCGCAAGGCGGGGTGTCATAGTGCGTGTTCTGGTTGCAACACCGGAGAGCATTGCCGTCAATGCTGTGACAAGATCGGAGCTGGAAGGAACCGGAGTCACCGTGCGGTACCTTGAGACTCCCTATCTTCACGCGAAGTATATCGTGGTGGATAAGCACCTGGCGTATGTCGGGTCGCATAATCTCAGCGC
>DASVKR010000163.1:0-13316 GCA_036385275.1 Candidatus Cryosericum sp.
CTGGCGGAAGGCGGCATCCTTGGGTTTGTCCTCGAGTTGAGCATGATTGCCGTTCTCCTTTGGCTGGGCTTCCGTGCTGCGCGTCTCTCCAGCAACAGAGCCCTCACGTTTGCTGTCGTGGTGGGGATACTTGGTACACTGATTCATTCCTGCTTCGACGTCGACTCCATGTTCTATGTCTTCGGTGTGGTGCCCGCCATCTTGCTGGGCTCGTGTGCCGGGCTGGTCATGCAGGCTGGAGCCTCGCTCTGGGTCCTGGGCCGGCCGGTGCGCAGGGCAGCCAGCCCTATGCCAGTCACGAAGCAAGCACGTGAAGAACTCTCGTCCGCGTTCTCGTAGGTGGCTGCCGACGATGGGACTCGTGGTGCTTGGTCTGGTCGCTGTTGTGTGTGCTCTGGCCACGTCTGCCGAGGCGTGCTTCGTCGCAGGACAGCGACGGGCGCCTGCGAGCACGACTGGATGGAGCGTGCCGCGTGAGTTCGAGGTGGCGCAGAGACTGAATCCCCTCGACGCTCGTTATCCGCTGCAGGCTGCAGCGTCTGCCCGTGGCATTGCCGAAGTTGTACCGGCCACGTTGACGGTGACATATCGCGATCAGGCCAAGGAATCCTACCAGCGCGCCATTTCTCTGGATCCACTCAACCCAGCAGTCCAGATCCAGTACGCGCAGTTTCTGTATGAATTCGGGGACAGAGACGCTGTTGACGCGTTCCGGCGGCTTACAATACTGGACCCCATCGACCCGGGCACCTGGACGTCACTAGCACATGCGCACATCGTGTTCAATCACAACACGAAGTTAGCTGAGCAGGCACTCGACCAGGCACGGCGTCTGGATCCCACGTATTATGACATTGCCAGCGTGAACGGTGACATTGCCAACGTGACCGGCCAAATAGCCTTGGACAAGGGAGATGCAGCCGCCGCCGAGGCAGCCTTCCGCCAGTCTATCAAGACCAACCCGGCGCAGCCGGTAGGCTGGTCTGGTTTGGCGGATGTATACCGCACAAGCGGGCAACAGTCCAAACTCATCGCTGCCTTGTTTGATGCTTCTGCGTCTGCACAGGATGGGTCTTCATTTGTGGCCGAGTTGCAGCGTCTTGCACCAGTGGCACAGTGGGGCTCACCGGCAGGCGGCACGTCTGTTGTCCCCGGTGGCACTGTTGCCTTGGCATGGAACGTGACCGGACTGGCGAGCCCACTGGAATATCAGACCATCTATGCTGCTCCCGCGACCGGCGACTGGATCCTGGTAGCGGACGGTCTAAAGCCTTCAGTTCGCAGCCTGACGTGGCAGATTCCTGCAACTATACCCTTGGGTTCTTACCATTTCTATGTATATCTTCAGGCGCCCAAGCTCATGGCGGGATCGGACAGAGGATGGGCGTCGTACGCCGGCAGTCCTCCAGTGCAGGTGGGGCAATAATGGTCATGGGCATAGGCCACAGTGGCTTGCAAGGCGTGTGTAAATCGGTTAGTATGGGTGAGTTGGTTGTCGCAGAGTCCGGGAAGGGGGATGACGATGGAAGATGAACTGACGTTGATGGATGTGTTCAAGGTCCTGGCACGAAGGTGGAAGCTTATTGTGGCTGTCACCTTGATACCCACGATTGTGGTGGCTAGTGTGCTGCTGCTTGCCGCCAAGACCACGTATACCTCGACGGCAGTCGTGATGGTCTCCGACACCAGGCCCACCGTCACTGTGACGAACCCGGATCAGCTGGCTGACCCACTGGTCAACCTGCCCATGGCCTCGGTCGTGGCGTACCAGACCTTGGCCAAGGACCCCTCGCTGAGCCAGGAAGTCATCGACAAGGCAGGCCTGGCGGGTGAGCCGTATAACATGACGGTCCGCAAGTTGGCAAGCGCAGTTAAGATAAGTTCTGTCACGGGCTCCGGCCTCATCCAGATCGACGTCACGTTGGGTGACAAGGACAAAGCGGCACTTGCGGCGAATGCACTGGCCGATGGGTTGGTAGCACGTGGCGAGTCGATCAGCCAGACATCTCTGCCGGCGGCACAGCAGGGGCTGAAGGATACATATGATTCAGCCAAGAGCGGCCTCCAGGCCGTGGAGCAGCAGCTGGCAGCCCTGAACAGCAAGCGGGACAGTGTCACTGAGTTGACGAACGTTCGGGATACTATCCTGGCGCAGCTCAACGGCTACCGTGCACAGGTGCAGACCCTGGCGACGGAGATCCGCGCCCTTCAGCTGAGCTTGGCGACGAAGCAGTCAGCATTGGCTAGTACGCACCAGTACCTGACCACGACCAAGTCCATCACGGACGACCAGACGATGTTGGACGTCGCGAAGGCGACGAGCGGGCAGAGCGTATTGGACCTGGCGAGACTGAACATGACGTCGCAGCAGATCAACCCGGTATGGCAGTCCCTGACCAGTGACGTCACCGGTCTCAAGACCGACATCGCCTACAAGACCAGCCTCAAGGCCCTGTATGAGAAGACGATTCCAGGACTGGAATCGCGTGTCCTTGACCTGAACCAGCGCATCGATGCCGAGAACAAGTCCATCACCAATACGCAGCGCAGCAAGGGCCTGCTGGCTGCGGAATTCGACCTGGCCACCACCAACTATGTCTCGTCGCTCAAGCTGGAAGGCAACCCCTTGCCGCCAGTGCGCGTAGTGCAGCGGGCCATTCCCGCCGATGAGAAGAACGCCGGAGGGCGGTCGACGAAGGTCGCTGTCACTCTGGTAGCTGCGCTCCTGTTGGGTATCCTCTTGGCCTTCCTCATTGATTATATTCAGACCGCGCGTGCAGCGGAAGCTGCTGGTCGCCGGTCAAAGGAGTAGTGAACATGTCCAAGATGAGCAGAGGAATCTCAACCCTCCTGGTTTTGGTTCTCTTGATGTGCCTGACACTGGCAACCCCCGGACAGGTGTGTGCCGCATTGTCTTCCTCACTGACAGGGACCATCGATGTTGCGTCAGGCAAAGTCACTGTTCAAGGGAAGACAGATGCAGGGGCTCTGGTCGTGGTCAACGGGCGCCAGTTCAAGGCTGGCACGACAGGGACCTTCTCTGCGTCGTTCCCCCTTGCTGGAACGGCGACGATCGCTGTGGTGGGCAAGAGTCGGCCTGGATTCTCCATGTTGCTGAACCTCCCTGTTATCCCGTCAGTTGCTGTACATGTGCTTCCTGCTATGACCTTCAGCTATGACGGGACCAGCAGGTCACTTGGACTGGCCGGCAAGCTGATACGCAAGCCCATAGGCGCTGTGAAAGGATATGTGACGGACACGGAGACGCGCGGGTCGGTCTCGTTTGCGGTGGGCAAGGACGATCGGTTCAGCACGACCATCCGGCTGGGCACGGGGCTCAACACGCTGCACTCGTATGTCCGGTACCTGTTGCTCATGCGCTACACGCTGCCCGACTTCACGATCACGGTCGGTCCCGTGCCACGCACCATCATCAGTCTGCTAGTGGGCAGTCCCCGCATGACGGTGGGAGGTACGGTCAAAGCCATCGATGTGCAGGGGACCAAGCCCCTTATTAGCAATGGTACGACCATGGTACCCATCCGTGCCATCGTTGAGTCCCTCGGCGGGAGTGTCGGTTGGAACGCAGCCGCTCGTCGTCTCGACATCCGACTGGGTTCGCGCTTAGTCACCATGTGGGTGGGGAAGACGACCGCAACGGTCAACGGCAGCAGCAAGACGATGACTACGGCGCCCACCATCACTGGTGGTCGCACCATGATTCCCCTGCGCTTCGTGGCCGAGAACTTGGGCTGCCTCGTCGGTTGGGACCAGCCCACCAAAGGTGTCACGGTCGTGTATGGTGGGTAGGAAACAGCTGTGACGGTAGGGAAGGAGTCATGAAGGCAGTCATCCTTGCAGGAGGAATCGGTTCTCGGCTGAGTGAGGAGACAACTCTCCGCCCGAAGCCGATGGTCGAAGTCGGCGGCAAGCCTATCCTGTGGCATATCATGAAGACATATGCGGCTTATGGCATTCAGGATTTTGTCATCTGTCTTGGGTACAAGGGGTATGCCATTAAGGAATACTTCGCCAACTATGTCCTGCACATGTCCGACGTGACCATTGATCTGGAACACAACAGCGTGGAATGGCATGACTCGCGCGCCGAGAACTGGCGTGTGACCCTTGTCGACACGGGCGAGGAGACGATGACGGGCGGGCGCATCAAGCGCATCCGGTCGCACGTAGATGGTGAGTCCTTCCTGTTGACCTACGGAGACGGCGTCGCCGACATCGACATCGCTGCACTTATCGCCTCTCACAAGCGGGCTGGCACCTTGGCGACACTCACCGCTGTCCGGCCCCAGGGGCGTTTTGGTGCTCTGGACCTCGGAGACGACAACACGGTGACGAGTTTCAGCGAGAAGCCTCCCGGTGATGGTGGCTACATCAATGGCGGCTTCTTCGTGCTCGAACCCGGCATCTTCGACTACATCCAGGACGATACAACTGTCTGGGAACGGTCGCCGCTCGAACACTTGGCCGTTGATCATCAGTTGTCGGCGTATGTGCACGACGGTTTCTGGCAGTCCATGGATACCCTGCGCGACAAGAACTTGTTGGAGCAACTGTGGTCTGGGGGACATGCACCGTGGAAGGTCTGGAAATGACGGAGTCGGGAATGGATCAGCTGTTCGACAGCTACTACTCCCACAGGCGCGTCTTCATCACGGGGCACACCGGGTTCAAGGGTTCCTGGCTGACGCAATGGTTGCTTCTGCTGGGGGCGGAGGTGACCGGATACAGCATCGGCGTGCCAACACAACCGTCGCTGTATGAGTCCCTTGGCCTGTCGGGGCGGATCCAGGATGTGCGGGAAGACGTGAGAAGAAGTCAGGACGTACAAACGGCAATGACTAAGGCTGCGCCGGAGGTAGTCATCCACATGGCCGCACAAGCCCTGGTACTGCCCTCGTATGCTGACCCTCTGACAACGTTCGAAACCAATGTGATGGGCACAGCCAACGTGTTAGAGGCGGCAAGGCACTGTCCTTCGGTACGGTCGGTCGTCATTGTGACCACCGACAAGTGTTATGCCAACAACGAGTGGCAATACGGCTACCGCGAAGCGGACGCGCTGGGGGGCCATGACCCATACAGCGCCAGCAAGGCGGCAGCGGAAATGGTGGTGGCTTCGTATCGGTCGTCGTTCTTTGACGCAGGAAGTGCATCGGGACAGAGGACTGGCGTGGTCTCAGTCCGGTCTGGTAATGTCATCGGCGGGGGCGACTGGGCGGCTGACCGTCTCGTGCCGGATTGCATACGCGCGCTGGCGGAGGGCAAGCCGATTGTCGTGCGCAATCCTGGTTCAGTGCGCCCGTGGCAGCACGTACTGGAACCGCTGTCCGGGTATCTGTGGCTGGGCGCCCTGCTGGCGCGGGATCCCGCAACGTATGGTGGAGCATGGAACTTCGGTCCTGACCCTGAGAATGCCGTGTCCGTCGAGCAGCTGGTCAGCCAGGTGTGCCAGGCGTGGGGAGGTACAGCTCGGTTCGAGACGGCCACTCCTGCACACGCCCTGAGCGAAGCAGGCATTCTGCGGCTGGATTGCACCAAGGCTCGCTCCCAGCTGGGCTGGCATCCGGTGTATGACATGGGCGAAGCCGTTCGGCAGACGGTGACGTGGTACCGTTCGACCATGGAAGACGCTGGACAAGCAGCCCCTCTCACAGTGCGGAGCATTGGTGATTACGCCCGAGCTGCACGTGCCAAACGCGTCTCTTGGGCGGCGATGGAAAAGGGAAGCGGCTTATGACTGTTGAAGAAACGCGTATATTGGGCCTCATGATAGTACATCCAGACGTTCACCCGGACGGCCGTGGCTTCTTCATCAAGACCTACCACGAACCGACGTGGCGTGCAAGCGGACTGCGGATCGATTGGGTCGAGGAATTTCATACCGTATCGCACAAGAGCGTTCTGCGCGGTTTCCATTTCCAGACGCCTCCCATGGAGCAGGCCAAGGTGATCTCGTGCGAGTTTGGCAGCGTCTTCGATGCAGTCTTGGACATTCGGCGTGGGTCACCCACGTACGGGTCGGCCTACTGTCAGGTGCTGGATGCCTCGAATCCGTTGCTGATGTACGTCCCGGTAGGTATGGCACACGGCTATCTGGTGCTGAGCGAGGGCACAGTGGTCTCATACCGGACGACATCAGTGTTCTCGGCCGAGAACGACACCGGCATCCTGTGGAGTTCCGCAGGAATCGCCTGGCCCAGCGACAATCCGACCATTTCCGACCGCGACGCAGGATTCCCATCGCTGGACCAGTTCCAGAGTCCCTTTGGTGGAGCAAGCCAGCATGAGTGACGACACGAAGACCGTGCTCGTTTCTGGTGCGACCGGGTCTGTCGGATCGCAGATGGTGAAGCATTTTGGCGACAGGGGATGGTGTGTTCTAACAGCAGGACGTGGAGTGGGAGCTGACGTCCACTTCGACCTTGACAATCCAGAACCCTTTGCAGCCACAATGTTACCCTCTCGTGTCACACTGTTTGTGCATGCCGCTGCATCCAATGAGATCGAATGCCGCGAAACGCCGTATCGGTCCGTTGCCCGCAACATCCTCGGCACCAAGGCGGCTCTGGATTTCTGTGCAGCCAACCGGATTCCACAGTTCTGTTATGTCTCGACGTTCCATGTATTCGGCAGACCCTCGGGCGTCATCGATGAGGACTCGGTTCCGGCACCAGTCGATGACTATGGACTGAGTCATCTCGCTGCCGAGGAATGTGTGTGTGCGTATGGGCGCAATCATCCGTGGCTGCACGCTTTTGTCGTGCGCCCTAGCAATATCTACGGGCTACCCATCAGTCTCGACGGATTTCACAGGTGGTCCCTGGTCCAATACGGTCTCTGCCGGGAAGCTGTCACGCAAGGATCGATCACACTGCGGACGTCTGGTTGCCAACTTCGCAATTTCATAGCTGCCGAGGATCTCTGCGAGATCGTCGAGCGCATGGCTGACGACGAGAACCGGTCAGTAGGCCTTGTCCATGCTGCCGGGCCGGACACGTTGTCCATACGAGACCTAGCCGGCAGGATCCGGGACGTCGTCACGGCCCACACGGGGAAGCAGGTCGAGCTGACGTATGGGTCAGACGAGTCACCGTCCTCGAAGCTCCAGTTCTGCTCCCGTCTGGTCGCTCCGGGCATTCCACAACCCAGGAAGCATATCGACGAGTTCCTGGTTGCATTCTGCTTAATGCTGTTGCAGCGTCGAGAGACAGCAGGAGAGGCACAGTGACCGTCTCATTCTGCGGAATATTCGAGCTGCAGTTGCGCATCAGCCTGCAGGGTGATTCCCTGTGGCTCGACGCAGAACCGCAGGAGGAGTGCAATGGCAGCCGTTGATGTCCTCGTCCCCACGTACAATCGATCGGTGATGCTGCACCGGTGCCTGGAGTCCATACAGGCACAGACGTATAGTGACATACGGGTCATCATCGGAGACAACTGTTCCGATGACGACACGGGCACGGTGGCACAGGACTTCTGCAGCAGGGATCGTCGATTCAGCTACGTGCGCAATTCGACTAACCTTGGCATGTTCGGCAACGTGAACGCGCTAGTCTCCCGGGCAACGGCGCCGTACGTACACATCATGCACGATGATGACTGGCTGGAACCCTCCTTCTACGAGCGGATGATCGCCGGGCTGGAGGAATCGCCAGAAGCGGGTTGGGCTTGGCCGAGAGTCATTCTGTCTGAGGGAGAAAACGAGACTGCAATCAGACTGCCGGACAGGTTTAGTCATGATCAAGTGCTGCCCGGGGAGATTGCGTTCGAGGAATTGCTGCAGGGCAACTTCGTCACATTTCCCGCGGTTGTTCTCCGCACGTCGGTATTGCGCGAAGTGGGCCCGTTTTCCGGATATATATCTGCGGACTGGCTGATGTGGCTGCGCATAGCTCTTCATCATGATTTGAAGTTCATCGACACTCCGCTGTTTCACTACCGCTTGCATGAGGAGCAAGCAAGTATGGACACTCTCCGAATGGGCAAAGGCGTCATCGATATGTTTGAATTTGCCTCGGGGCTTGAGGAATTCTCTGGCAGGCAAACTGAGATCGCGGTGGCTCGGTTTGAGGCTGTCTGCGTCTATATGATGGTTATGGCAATGAAGAAGGAACCGGAGGCGCCTCGCTTGATACGCGAACTGTCTTCGTACTTCCTGAGACATGTCCCCGATCACCGCGGTGCGATACGGAGAGTCGAGATGATCGCGCTCGCATACATGGTGGTCCCCTTTTGGCTCAGACTGCGCAAAGGAGGTAGACTTTGGGATTGGCTCCGACATCTTTTCCTATCTTGGAACAAGAGATAGTGCGGTTCACCGTGGAAGAACTTTATGTAGTCACAAGCGTCCTGCCCCAGACGAATGCCCTTGCCCTAAACTCAGGTCTTCGCGATGGTCTCGCATACGACCTGATGAACAGTGGGCTCATAGCCTGCACGGCGACGGATGTGCATGATGCTCTCGACCGATGTCCGTGCGGTATCCAGAATGAGTGGGGCATGAGCCTGCTAGCTGTGATGGCAGGGGAGGAGACATGAAGGCAGTCATCCTTGCAGGAGGGATCGTGAGGCGGCATGGCTGAAGCTGTTGAGTTGCTCGGTAAAGTGAACGAAACACCTGATCAGGCTACTCCCCTCTTGGCGATTTGTATTCCCACGCGCAATAGAAGGGAAGCGATTGAAGAGTGCCTAAGATCAGTGCTGCCACAGGCAGACACGCTAGGTGTCGGCGTGTGTGTTTCGGACAACGGTTCGTCCGATGGCACATGGCAGGTACTGGAGACGCTTAAGTGTCAGTATCCTTGGATGCAGATCATGCATCACACGAGAGACATTGGCTATCGGGATAATCTGACCGGGGCCGTACTGTCCTGTCGCGCGCATTACGTCTGGCCGATAGGCGATAAGTTGGTTCTGTTACCGGGGGCGTTGGAGTTCGTGGTCGCTGATCTGGTCCGTCTGCATCCCGATGCTGTTGTTGTGAATAGCCCGGGTGCAATTGTCTCGACTATCGAGAGGATATACTTCGCACCACAATCCTGTTTGACTGATCTGGGATGGTGGACCACTCTTTGCGGTGCTACGGTGGTGCCGCGGCCTGTTAAGCGGATGGCGAAGAAGCTGCTGGGGAGAACCTGACTATGGCAGCTAGTCCACGTATCCATTCACTCATGGTATTCTCGGAACGGCAGTTGGAACAGTGCTTTCGGGCCACTGAATTGCGCAGGAGCGGTGTACACTGGACCGCTCTTGCGAATCAACTACAGGCTGCACGGATCATGATCGCTGCAGCTGAGTCCTCAAGAGTGCTGGCTGGCCCAATAGGTTGTAAGTCGAGAGAAGGCTAACGTGGTGCTGGCCATCAGCCTGGCATTACTTGTATGGGTTCTCCTCGTATCATACGTGAGAAACGGAACACTTATGAGCATAAATGTCGTTTTCTCAGCGATGTGGTGTATTTGCTTGGCTCTATCCACTCTAGGTCTTTACGGCATATATCGTCCCAGTGATACAGTATATATAATGTCCTTCTCAGCCATTGTTGTGTTCAATTTGGTGTACTTCGCGGGAAGCAGGAGTATACACAACACCTTGCTTAGGTGCGGCGTATCGAGGAGTGTCAAGCCGATGCTCGTGGACGGCGATATCCGGTTTGGATTGTTGTACGCGCTGAATCTTGGCGCGTATGCATATTCGTTGCCGTTTATGCCAAAGGCAATCGCCATCATGAAGGGCTATGGGCTCGCCGGGCTAAGACAATTTGCTTTTGCCCAATCCTCAGCGATGGCTACAACTCACCAACTGCTTGTTTTCCAGTGGATAGTGGAGCCGATATTCACAGTAACGACGCTTGTAACAGCTTTGTTGTTTACTCAAAGAAGGGGGACGACAGTCCTGACGTTAATAACGCTCATTGACCTATGCTTGTATAGCGCGCTTTTCGGCGGCAGGTATGCACTTATGCGGGCGCTCATGTACTTCATTTTTGCTGCGTTGATTGTAAACCAAGGCAGGTTCCTCCAAACAGTAAAGAGGTACAGGGCCTTGGTCTTGGTGATCGTGGTATTGGTTGCCGCGCTAGTCGTGGTGACTGGCCAGAGGTCGATAGCCGGAAAAGGGTTCTTCGGCAACGTTATTGTATACTATACGGGATCCTTCACTTACTTGAGTAAGACTCTCGAAACAAGGCCATGGGACGGTCATCTGCTCTTGGGAGCCGGTACGTTCGGTTTTATCACCAACTTCATGTGGATAGCAGCTAAGGTGCTTTTCGGGGTCGATTATGCTGGGTCTGACTATGTTGTTACTCAAATTACGCAGTACTACATGAGAATAGCAGATACAGTGGCGTACAACTCTATGACAACTATGCTCTTCCCGTTCATCATGGATTTTGGCTATGTGGGCGTAGTTGTTGGTACGGCGGCGTTTGCTTGGGCTGCCGGGAGAACAGAGTCTTTTTTCTATAGAAGACAGACAATCTTCTCTCTGGGCTTGTACGTTCTCCTGCTGTTCGCATGCTTCGACTCGGTTCTGCTGTATGAATTCTTGTCTCCCACTATGGGAGTGACTCTCTTGCTATTGCTTCTCTTCACCTATCGCCGGCAGCCATGCAAGAAACACGTGACACAGGTGCTGGCTTGGAACACTAGGACGAGTGGATGAAGTTCTCGATAGTAGTACCAGTCCATAATGTAGAGCAATACTTGGCGCAGGCTGTTCTTAGCGTGTCGAGCCAAAGTGTGTCAGACTACGAACTTCTGCTCATAGATGACGGCTCCACGGACAGTAGCTCAGCAATATGTGATGGTTTTTCTCAGACAGACGACAGGGTGAAGGTTTTCCACAAGTCGAATGGAGGCCCTTCATCTGCTCGTAATGTCGGGATAGAAAGGGCTCAAGGTGACTATTTGCTCTTCCTTGATGCCGATGATTTGCTTGACACAGGAGCTCTTTGCTACCTAGACAGTAAGATAGATTCCTCAGATGTGCTTTACGACGTCATCTTATCAAACCATAGAGTCTTCTGGGGTGATGTAGCGGTCACCAAGAGTGCAGAGCTACGGTATGACGTGAACAAGATCGAGCGTAGCGGCCCGGATGAGTTCTTGTTCTATCTGTTCGCAGAGTTGATGGGTTTTCACCTAAATGTCTGGTCTCATGCTTACCGCACAGCCTTCATACGAGAGAGCCGATTGTATTTTGACGAGGACTTGACATACGACGAGGATGGCGATTGGTGCCTTAGCATGTTGCTGGCAGCCAAGAGCAGGTCGGCAATCAGCGAGAGCACATACTTGTACAGAAGAGACACACAACTGTCTCTATCTAACACTGGGTGGAATGTTACTAAGTTTCTCAGCGAATATACGGTAGATACAAAGTGGATTAGATTCTTGCAGCATGAGTACTCCGGCAATCAGGCTAGTCGAGATGCCGTGATCGCCTATCTTGCTGAGCGGTATACGAATCTAGGTGCAACAGTTCTTGATCTGGACGGCGTCGACAGACGGCGAGCTACCGAGTGTTTCACCGCGAATATCGATGTGCTCAACCTCTCAAGAAGAATGGCACATCGGTTGCTACGCCCTGTCTGTACACTGTTTGGCGTCCGTGCATACCTCTGGTTGATAAATAGACTCCACAAGCTTAAGTCAAGACTGAGTCTGGTGCTAAGGGGAGGTGTCAAGAGGTGTTATGTTTCTGGAAAGTCATTCGGAGGCTGACCGATACATCGGATACAAAGAGATGCGCCGTTGTGAGACTTGATCGAGAACTGAAGTTGGAAGCGAAGGCGGCTAGATAGAATGTCCTGTTTGGCGGGTGTGATTCATATAGTTGGTTTGGTTGGAGACTACAGCCGGGACGCTATTGCGCGACAGCGAAGCCGCTACTATGAAAGTGTCCCACAGGTGGAGGCGCGGCCGTGATGCCGCCCATTCAAGCAGCGTCGATCGTTCACGTAACGTCGAGCGCCGGCGCAGCCGGCTTCGGTGTCGGTACAGTCGTGCGCGAGTTGTCAACTGCCCAGAGCCAATTGGGGCTGGATGTGGAAGTATGGAGCGCAGACGCCCATGGAGATCGACCTGATGGTTTAGGCGATGGCGTGGTATGGGCTCGCTTTCCGACGCGCGGTCCGTCACGTCTTGCTTGGGCACCTGGGATGATGAGGATGGCCCGCAATGGTTATAGACCCACCGTCATCCATCAACACGGTATTTGGACTGCTGTCTCTACCGTCACGCGATATCTGCATGAACGGCGTGGAGTGCCGTCGGTGATAGCGCCACATGGTTCCTTGCAGCCTTGGACGCTGGAGAAGTCGCGTTTGAGGAAGGCGCTTGCCATGATTGCGTATGAGCGCAGCAATCTCACCAACTGCTCTTGTATACATGCGCTCTCAACAGTCGAGTTGGACGACTGTCGGGCATTTGGCCTGAGGAGCCCGGTCGCCGTCATCCCCAATGGTGTCTCTGAACAGTGGCTTGCGAGCAGCGGGGATGGACTGGCCTTTCGGTCCAAACATCACATTGACACCAAGACACGTATACTGCTGTCTGTCTCTCGTATCAATCCCAAGAAGGGCTTGCCAATGCTATGTCAAGCTATTGCTGAAGTGAGGGAGCACCTACAGGGATGGGTACTAGTCATAGCCGGACCGGATGAGGCGGGACACGTTTCAGAGTTGAAAGAGCTCATACAAAGGCTCGGACTACAAGACTTGGTTCACTTCACAGGTCCAGTGTTTGGTGAGGAGAAACGAGATGCATTTGCAGCAGCCGATGCGTTTGTCTTGCCTTCCTACGGCGAAGCGCTGCCGATGGCGGTGCTTGAGGCAATGGGGGTAGGGTTGCCGGTTATCGTGACAGAAGCGACGCCGATCCCGGCGATAACGGAGGAGTCATGTGGTTGGCGTGTCCCTGCTGATCGTTCCAACCTCGCTGATGCGATGGTAGGGCTATCCAAATGCAGCACTGGCGAGTTGCTTGCCATGGGACAGAATGGGAAGAGAGTTGTAGTTTCGCACTACACTTGGCAGCAAGTAGCTGGCATGACACTTGCGCTTTACAGGTGGCTGAACAATGAAGGCGAGCTGCCGAGTTTTGTCGTGTTTGACTAGGGGGAGATGTAGCATGGCAGACACAATTCTTGTGACGGGCGGTACTGGTTCTTTTGGGCGGGCCTTTCTTGAGTACATGCTGAAAGGAGGCGCCCCGGAGATTCGCGTTCTTAGCCGTGACGAGTTCAAACAAGAGGTCATGCGCAAGGAACTGCATGACTCGCGGGTCAAGTAT
>DASVKR010000164.1:0-5197 GCA_036385275.1 Candidatus Cryosericum sp.
TCAGGAGGGTGAATACCACCTCTGAATGTTTTCAGGCTGATCTAGACCAACTCTCCTTTGGCTTCTGACTGTTCGACCTTGTGCCCGCAGTGAGGGCACGATCTCCAGTTTGTTTCCATGAGTTCGCCACAAGCAGGACATACCGTGCGGAGTTCATTGCCACATGCTGGACAGAACCGGTACCTCGATTTCACCTCGTGTCCACAGACCGGACATTTCCTGTCCTGCTCGTCCAGGAGGAATGCATAGTAGCTTCTCTCGAGTTTGAGAACGTCATTGTTCAACTTGTCCGCCATGTGGTCGTCCAGGGTCAGGGGATCGCGGACCAGAAAGTATATAATCAATGGCAGCAACCCGAGGCCGACCACGGTGAAGACCGACCAGACGACGGTGTTGGCGCCTCTCCTCGAGGTGTCCTTGATGACCCAGATGAGGATGACAGCGACAAGGACGGCCGCACCCAACAGGATGGAACTGAGGTTCGGGACGACAGTGTTCTGCCAGAATTCAACCAATAGCGTAGTGATGATGTCACCTCCCAGTGTGAAAGAATATCATGGACGTACGAATGTGTAGAGACCCATGAGCTTGCGGACTGCTCCCACAAGGTACAGGGAGCCTGTCACGAGCAGCCACGAACCATCCGGCGTCAGGGCTCGGGCTTTCTCGTATGCCTTCTCTGCGTCGTCTTCTACGACGATGGAAGCGTGGGAATGGTGGCGCAGAAACTTCTCCTCCAGTTCCCAGGGGCTGGCAGTCCGGCCGTTGTCAGGGACGCGGGTCAGGACGATGGTGTCTACCTCTGGAGCCAATATACCGGCAATACCGTCCATATCTTTGTCCATGAGCACGCCAAACAGCATGGTGAACCGCTGGCCGGGGAAATGCACATGCAGCGATTCCACCAGATACTTGGCTGCTGTCTGTGTGTGTGCGCCATCCAGAAGGATCTTTGGAGTACCGGGAACGAGCTCCATCCGTCCGGGCCAGAATGTCTGTCCAAGGGCGCGCCGCATTGCAGGTTCAGGTACGTCAATGCCGTCCTTGACGGCCAGAGCGACGACTGCCGTTATGGCGCTTGCCGCGTTCTGGACCTGATGCGTTCCGCGCAGCGAGATGGTCACGTCAGGGAGCGAAACCCGCCGCCCAAGGACTACACCGGTATAGTCGAATGTGACGGAGTCCGGTGTGAACCGCTGCGAGGAGAAGGCGTAGTCTCGTCCAGCAAGGGCAATCTGGTTTTCCATCGTCTCGGCCTGGGCGAGCAGGGTCGACTGGGCGGCAGGGTAGTCCTGGTGACCGATGACCGTGATGCCCCCCTGTTTGATGATGCCGGCTTTCTGGGTCGCGATCTCTTCGACGGTGTTGCCAAGCCGGTCCGTATGTTCCAGTCCGATATTTGTGATGACGGCAACCTCGGGCACGGGGATGACATTGGTAGCATCGTACAGTCCTCCGAGACCGACCTCCCACACGACCATGTCGACCTTCCTGCGGGCGAAGTGCACGATCGCCATGGCGGTGAAGACCTCGAAGACCGTGACGGGATCATCTTCCGAGATGGTGCCAATCGCACTCCATACGGCGCCGAATGCGTCAAGAAAATCCTCCGGCGAGAGCATTGTCCCATTGATCGAGATGCGTTCGCCAACATCCACGAGTGAGGGACTGATGTAAAGGCCGACGGTGTAGCCGGCTTCCTCGAGGATACGTGCCGTGAACGCACAGACCGACCCTTTGCCCTTGGTGCCTGCCACATGAACGAATCGGAGCCCCCGTTCCGGATTTCCCAGGCTGGCCATGATACGACAAATTCTCTCCAAACCCAGCTTCGAGCCGAATTTGGAGAGGGAGAAGACGCAATCGAGTGCTTCAGCGTATGTTGTCCTTCGCTCGCGAGTCTGCACGCCGTGCCAGTTCTAGCCCTGCTCCTGCAGGAAGGTTGCAATGAGCTGTTCCTCGGCCTTGAGATCTTCCAGTTTCTGCGTGTCCTTGTCGACGACTTCGGCCGGCGCACGTGCAAGGAAGTCCTGGTTGCCCAGCCGAGCTTCGAGCTTGGCGGTATCTGCGTGCAGGAGCTCCAGTTTGCCCGCGAGGACCTTGAGTTCGCCTTCATAGTCGAAGTCTGACTTCGCAAGGATCATGACCTGCATCGCCCCGTAGGCTCCCTTGATGTAGCGCTGGGTCGAATCGAATTCCGTGCCGATGTCGGCAAACCGTCCAACGAACTTGACTGCCTCGGCATTTGCCATGATCGCCGCGATGTCGCTTTCTGCCCCGGCCACCACCACGCTCTGTTTCTCGGTCGGTGGCAGATGGAAGACCGCCTTGAGGTTCCTGACTGCCTTGATGAACCCGATGAGGAAGTCGGCCTGTATGGCGTCCTTGTCATAGGTGGTCATCCCATCGGCCTCGGGGTACGCCGTCGTCGCCATCAGATGGTCGCCGCTGTACAGCTGCTGTGTGATGGTCTCGGTGACAAATGGGACAAACGGGTGGAGAAGGCGCAGCGTATTTTCCAGGACGTACGCCAGTACCCAGCGGGTTGCGGGTGCCCTGGCTTCGTCGCGGAGCGGGATCTTCGCCAGCTCGATGTACCAGTCGCAGAAGTCGCCCCAGACAAACTCGTAGAGCCGGTGCGAAGCCTCGCCAAAGTCGTACACGTCCATCTTGGCTGTCACGTCGCGTGTTGCGCCGGCCAGACGCGTCAGAATCCATCGATCGAACAGTCCAAGCTGATCATCGGAAGGGCGGGGGCCGGCCAGTGTCTCCTTGACATCCACATTGGCAACGACGAAGCGTGTCGCATTCCAGAGCTTGTTGATGAAGTTGCGCGACGACAGCAGCTTCTGGTTGGAGGGCAGGATGTCCTGTCCTCCGTACGTGGAGAGGGAGGCCATGGTGAATCGCAGGGCATCGGTGCCGTACGTGCTGATCAGGTCCAGCGGATCCACCTGGTTCTTGAGCGACTTGCTTATCTTCCGTCCCTGCTCGTCGCGGACAAGGCCCGTGATGAAGACCGTATGGAAGGGGACGTCATCCATGAACTCGAGGCCGGACATGACCATGCGAGCGACCCAGAAGAAGATGATGTCGTACCCGGTGATGAGCAGAGACGTCGGATAGTAGTACGCGAGAGAGGCGGTCTGTTCAGGCCATCCCAGTGTGGCGAACGGCCACAATGCCGAGCTGAACCACGTATCCAGGACGTCACTTTCCTGAATGATGTGACTGCTGCCGCATGTTGGGCAGACGTGTGGGGCATCGACAGAAACGATGACCTCTCCGCAGTCTTCACAATGGTAGACCGGGATACGGTGGCCCCACCACAACTGGCGGGAAACACACCAGTCGTTGATGTTTTCCAGCCAGCTTTCATAGACTTTCCGCCATTTGACCGGCAGGACCTCGACCTTGCCCTCGCGTTCAGCCTTGAGTGCCCTGGCGGCCAGGTCCTTCATGCGCAGGTACCACTGGTCCGTAACGATGGGCTCAATTGTAGAGGCGCAGCGCGAGCAGTGCCCAACGCTGTGTTCGTAGTCGTCCACCTTTTCCAGCAGCCCCAGGGCATCGATCTCGGCCACGATCTTCTCACGGGCTTCAATCGCAGACATGCCACTGTAGTGCAAGGCGTTCTCGTTCATGAGGCCGTCGAGACCAATGACAGCCATGCTCGGAAGGTCGTGCCGCTTACCGACCTCGAAGTCTGTGGGGTCATGACCGGGAGTGATCTTGAGGGCGCCCGTGCCGAAATCCAGCAGGACGGCTTCGTCCGCGATCACCGGGACCACCCGGTTGGCGACGGGGACGATGACCTGTTTGCCGACGATGTCCGTGTAGCGTGGGTCAGTCGGGTTGACAGCGACGGCTGCATCGGCGAGGATGGTCTCCGGGCGCGTGGTGGCAATCGTGACAGATCCAGAGCCATCGACGAATGGGTATCGGATGTACCAGAGATGGCCCTTCTCGTTTGCGTACATGACCTCGATGTCGGAGATGGCCGTGTGGCAATGGGGGCACCAGTTGGTGATACGCTGACCCTTGTAGAGAAGGCCCTTCTCATAGTAATGGACGAAAGCAGTCTTGACAGCGCGCTCATACGGTTCGTCAAGTGTGAAGCGCAGACGGTCCCAGTCGGCAGAGACGCCCAATTTCTTGAGCTGGGACAGGATAATGCCTCCATACTTCTCTTTCCACTCCCAGATGCGACGGACGAATTCGTCGCGCCCAAGTCCTTCCTTCGTCAGCCCCCGTTCCTTGATCTGACGCTCGACGACTGCCTGTGTGGCAATGCCGGCGTGGTCCATGCCCGGCAGCCACAGAGCCTCGAACCCCTTCATGCGCTTGTACCGGATTGCGATGTCCTGGAGTGTACATTGGAGAGCGTGTCCCATGTGCAGGTACCCAGTGATATTGGGTGGCGGCATCATGACAACGAATGGTGTTCTGTCGGGGTTGGGCTCCGAATGAAAAGCCGCCTGGCTGAGCCATAGACTATAGATGTGTTCCTCGTGCTTTTTCGCTTCGTACAACGGATCCAGCTCGATTGGAGTCATCACTCAAACCTCCACGACGGTATCCCGTAAGTATAAGCTGCGGCGGCTGTTTGTCAATTAAACTGTGGTTCTTCGGCCCTGATTGCCACGGCCAGGAACGCGGCTATACTTTCGCTGGACCGGACCCTTTTGAGTCGGAGGACGCGCGCGACATGTATCTGAAATCGCTTCATATCCAGGGGTTCAAAACCTTTGAGCAGAGCACGACACTGGAGCTTTCCTATCCGGTCATCGCTATCGTCGGGCCCAATGGCTCGGGCAAGAGCAACCTGGTTGATGCGTTGCGCTGGATACTGTGTGAGCAGAACTTGAGGACGCTCCGTGCCCGGTCGATGCTGGACCTCATTTTCGCCGGCAGCGCGACGCGCCATCCCGTCAACTACGCCGAAGCCGAGGTCGTGTTCAACAACGAGGGCGACGTATTCGGCACCGGCACGGACAAGGTCACTGTAGCCCGGCGTATCTTCCGTTCCAGGGAATCAGATTTTCTCATCGACGGAAACGATGTTCAGCTCCGGGATGTCGAAGAGCTGTTGACATCGACAGGGCTCGGGTTCCGCCACTACCCGTTCATCGGGCAGGGCGAGATGAGCCGCATCTTCACGATGAAGCCTGAGGAGCGCAAGAGCCTCTTCGAAGAA
>DASVKR010000165.1:0-11630 GCA_036385275.1 Candidatus Cryosericum sp.
GGTCGAAACGCCGTCGCCAGGACAGCGAGCTCGCGCATGGCGTCCATCCTCCCTCCATACAGGGGACTGTCGAACCCAGGCAGGACCGGCGTTCCCTTCCGGACAAATTCGGGGAGGCGAGACAGGGGACGGCCGAGTTTCAGGTCAGCCGCCACGTTGATGACAACGCGCGCGCCGGCCTTGCGGATGACGTTCTGTTCCAGTTCCGAGACAAACGATGGGTTGACGAGGAACGTGTTTTCTCCCAGGACTCCCAGCGTCTCGAGAGAAGCCAGTTCCTGAGGGCCGCTTTCGCGGCGCGCACGCTCGACCTGGCTCTTGTCCGTTGTGAGGACGATCTTAAGGGGGTAGCCGCCTGCGTCAGCCAATTCCTTGGCTTGGGTCAGGCACTCATCAGTACAGAACGGAGGGTTTGTGGTGCTCACCGCATATCGCAGCAAGCCATCCTTGCCACTCGATGCAATGTCGTGGGCAAGCGCCTGTGCGTCGGACATCTGTTCGCGGAGCGACATACGCAGAGCCTCAGGCCAATCCGGCGTGCGGTCGGCAAGCAGGCGTCCGCCGATGAGCCTGAACCCGAGCGTGCGAGCTGCCTCGAGGATCTGGTCCGTGTGGCGCATCGAGCCGCCTTCGAAGAGCGTTGTGACGCCGCTGCGAATGGATTGGCAGATTCCGAGTTCAGCTGAGCAGCGAACCTGTTCGGGAGAAAGGTTTGCAACAAGCCTGAGAGCCATTCTCTCGCGCTCGGCATCGTCCAGGATCTGGTCGGTCTGACCACGGAGAAGGCTGAAACCGAGGCGAGCATGACCAAAGATCAGACCAGGCAGGACAATCATGCCTGAAGCGTCGATCGTGACGTCAGGGTGTTCACCGCGGTGGATGGCAGTGTCGATGCGCTTGATACGTCCATCAGCGACGAGCAGGTCAGCCTTACAAGGCTGACGGTCGCCACCCATGGTCAGCAGTGTCCCGTTCTTGATGAGCAGCTTGTTCATAATGGTTGTGCTGCTTATTGTACCCTGCGTGCGACTCTTTGTCAAAGTGCAGATGCCTTTGTGAAACCATGTATACTATTGTTGACTAGGAGGTGCCATGAGTCAGACAGTCATGATAGAAGCATTGGGACAAGGGATCGATGCCCGGACTCAGGCGCTCGACAATGTGTTCGACTGGATGGAGCCTCAGGCGCTCGGCGGCAGGCGAGTTCTTGTGTTGCTTGGCGACATCCCCGTGCGGCTGGACCTTGTGGAGCGGACGGTACGGATCCTGTCCGGGGCGACCCGGGTCGATCTTGCGGCGAAGTCTCTGGCGGGCTACGACGAGGCATATCGAAGCGCCTTGACACGACTGCTGGGCGAACGTGGCGACCTGATCGAGATCATCTCCGGGGAGTACGAGTCCCTGGCGGTGCCCACGAGGTCCTACGCACGCCAGCTGCACAAGATGGAAACCCCCGAGCGTCGGTACATCAAGCAGGCTTTCGTGTCGCGGTGCCTCGCTGAGGCTGACCTGTTCGTCGTCGTACGCGGCCTCGAGCTCAACAGGTTCTCCGGCGTCCACGGTGTCTTTGCCACTGTCCTCGACTGCGTTCCTACCAAGACGCGGACGGAGGTCCTGAGCTATGCTGCATATGGACTGATGGGAGAGGCTCTCCTGGATGTCTGGTCGGCGATCAGGGGAGTCTTCCTGTTCGGTGTCGTCGACGGCGAATGCGCCCGCGAAGAAACGTACGGGAGAACCGCCGAGACTGGCGTGATCCTTGCTGGTATCGATCCCGGCGAGTTGGATGGCTATGCGCTCATCGCAAGTGGCGGCAGGGTCTCCTGGTCGCCGTTCAGCTCTTCAGCGTCGGCACGCATCGGCAGGGGGGGCCGTGGCAGGACTGCAGATGTTGCCTCCAATATCCCGCTGGATGAACTGCGGGCGCGAGTGCCCGACGGGTTCTTGCAGAGGCCTCCCGTCCACAGTGTATTTGGCGCTTTACCTGTCTTCCGGTTCTCTGGGCGTCCAGATGACTTCGACACGCTTGTCTGCCCGATGGGCGCGATCGAGGAGGGACAGAACGGCGTACCTCTCGTCAGGCGCGGAGCGTGCGTCGCATGTGGATGGTGTCTCAAGGAGTACGCCGAGGTATCGGCATCGAGGAGATAGGTCTTCAGGGAGTTCAGCATGAAGAAGGGGCGCACGTGCGCCCCTTCTTCATGCTCTGTGTCCGTCAGGGCTTAGCTGAAGGAAATAAGGTCCCCGCCGGATTCTGTCGATATCTCTGGAACCCTGAGACTTGCTGTCTCGACGATACTGACGTCCTTGTAGTTCTTCGAGATGTTCTTGTACGTTGTGAGGTAGTTCCCATACCCCATTTTCTTGGCTACCAGCAGAGCTTCGCCGACAAATCCCGGGGCCTCGAGGCGCATTGCCAAGTCCCGGGCAATCGACAGCTCGATTGGAGACAAAGCGACGACGGTGAGCTTGATCACTTGCCGCATCTCCTCTGGCACGTTCTGCAGGTCCTTGGCCGACACGGCGAGTTTTGAGATGCGGTTGCGATACCCACCGCGGAACAGCTGCGCCAGCGCGTCGGCATCGGCGACAACGCCGTCAAGCAGCAGTGCGTCGAGTTCGACATCGCCTGAGAAGACGGAGGGCTGTGGGGTCGGCCTGCTTGCTGGAACCGGCGTGAATGGGGGTACAGCGGTGGCGACGCCTGGTGTAGCGCCAGCCGCGACCATCGCCTGCTGGAAAGACTCCTCGTCATCCAGCAGCTGCGACAGAAGGTCCGCGCTGGGCGGTGTCGGCGGGTTGGCCGCCAGGGGTTCCTGGTCTGGCTCAACGGGCTGGACCGGAGCTCTCTGCCCCAAGGGTCTCAGTTCGGGTTCTGGGAAAGATTCGAGGAGCGTTTCCGTGGGTGGTTCCTGGGTAGAAGAACCTTCCTGTGGAGGTGTGAGGTGATCTTCCGAAGGAACGTCGGCTGGAACTGCAGGAGACAGTTCGGCGGTAGCCGTCATGGGCTCCGACGGTTCGGTCGGAGTCGTGGGCGATTCTGCTTCGGACGAGGTGAACTCCAGAAATGGCGGTAGGGCCGGTGCAATCGTGGCGGCGGCATCCGCGGGTACCATGGGCATCGTATCTGCGTCGCCGAAGAAGCCAAGTGGCTCCAGGGAAATCTCCGGGACCGACGGTGAGTCGAGCCGGGCAGGAGATGATTCCTCCGCCATTGTGGGCTGGGCGGCTGGTCCCTGCACAGGCGGCATTTCCTGCTTCTCGTGGGTCCGTGGCAGTTGATCCAGCGATGTCGCAGGCGACGGTCTTGGACCTTGTTCCACAAGGCCGAACTCTATGGTATTTTCTCCCTGCCCTGCCGTCCTGGGTGTCACCTTCGGCAGGCGCTTGCCCACGCTACGCCGGGGACGCAGAGCGAGGATGAGGATGATAAGGGCAAGAACGACGATAATCCAGAACATCCACAGAGCCACAAGCTCAGGCGTTACCGAGAGGCCGGACACCATGCGTTCCAGAATTGGCACAATCAGCGCAGACAGGGGCAGAAACAACCGGACAGCGAGATCAGTGATCGCCTGTGTCGCAGTCTGGAGAACCTTCAGTGCCTGACCCGAGACGAAGAAATCACGGATGCTCACGTACAGAGAAGCAAAAAACGCACCAGTCGAGCGTGTTGTCTTCTGAATCCATGCACCAGTCGAGCGAGTCGCCTTCTGGATCCATGCCCACGTCGTCTGCCAGGGTCCCGACGACGGTGATGCCACGGAAGTGGGTGTCTGTGTAGTTTCGCCTGTGCCGGCCGAGGCCACGGCGAGAGACACAGCGACCGGGTAGGCCGTATGTGTGAGACCAGCATTCTCCAAGACAATGATGTCGCGTCCAGCCGAGCTGGACGAATCCGCCTGAACACGCACCGCGGGCACAAAGCCCGTAACGGCGCAAGAGAGTATCAGAAGTCCTGTCAGAACGCTTCTCGCTCGTTTACTCATGTTATGCGCACCATCCTAGTAGCAAGAATGTTACAGGCCATTCACCGTTTTGCAATAATGCACGACCTGTCCGTGTGCTCTCTCACTCGGTCAGTCAGTGTGTGCAGACTGGTACACTGCGCTGTTCTCGACAATCAGGACCTGACGATGTCCTTCTCGATGAGCTTGAAGACTTTTGTGGGACACTTGGCGACGCATATGCCACACGAGGTGCACAGGTGCTCGTCCACCACAGGGAGCCCATGTTCCATGTGAATGGCTCCTTCGGGGCAGGATTTGACACATATTTCGCACTTGATGCAGCCGATCTTGCATGTCGCGATCACCTTTGATTTCACGGGATTCCGATTGGAACAGAGAGGCATGGCGCCCTTCTTGGTCCGCGAGACCCTGGTGAGAACGTTCTGAGGGCAGGCGTCGACGCACTTTCCGCACCCGGTACACTTGACGGTGTCCACATGAGGAAGGCCGTCGTCTCCCATATGGAGTGCGTCGAACGGACAGACTTCGGTGCAGTCGCCCAGGCCCATGCAGGACCACTGACACAGTTTCGTGCCCCCTGACGTTATCTTGGCGGCGCGGCATGACTGGATGCCCGCATAGTCGGCCTTGAGAGGAGCGTTGTCCTTGGATCCCTGGCACACGAGAACGGCAATCTGGTCGACTGCGCTGGACGTGAGGCCGAGCAGTGCGGCAATCTGGTCGCCTGCTTTCTTGCCGCCCGTCGTGCAACGGTCGGGCGTGGTCGTCTGATGGGCGACCGCAATCGCGTAGGCGTCACAGCCCGCGAAGCCGCAGGCGCCGCAGTTGGCACCAGGCAGGATGGCGCGGACCTTGTCGACCAATGGGTCAGTGGGGACCGCGAACTTTTCGCGGAAGAAGCCCAGAGCGACACCAATCAGCAGACCGAGGACGGCGGATATAAGTGCTGTTTCGAGGATGATTCTCATCGGGACCTCACTTGATGAGCCCTGCGAAACCCATGAATGCCACCGCTATGATGCTTGTCGTGAGGTACAGGATAGGCGTGTCCATCATGAACGCAGGAATCAGCGAGTTCTTGAGCCGCTGACGCACACCCGCGAGGAGGAGCATCGCAAGCAGATACCCGAGCGAGACGGCGACCGCAAAGACAATGGACTGCACAAAGTTATAGTTGCTGGTGATCTGGTCGAACGTGACAGCCAGGATGGCGCAGTTGGTCGTGATCAGGGGCAGATAGATGCCCATCGCGTGGTAGAGCGTGGGCACGCTCTTCTTGAGATAGAACTCGACCAGCTGGACCAGCGCGGCGATGACGACAATGAAAACCAGAATCTCGAGGAACTCGAGCCCATTCGGCTTGAGAATCCAGTAGTAGATGGGCCATGTGACAGCTGAGGCCATCACTGTGACAAAGGTCACGGCCAGCCCCATGCCTACAGACTGTCCTACGTCGGACGTCATGCCGATGTAGGAACAGAGTGCGATGAAGCGCATGAGAATGATGTTATTGATGAGGAACGCTGCGACGAAGATCTTGATCAGGTCAGTCATCTCCCCTCCTATGCCTTTTCGGCTGAGCCGTTATCGGGCAGCGTGCAGCAGCTATCCTGGGTCGGTTCCGGCTTTCTGCCTGCCAGTAGTCTCCGGCGCAGGTCGTTGCTTGCTGCCATCCAGAGGGCGAAGACGAGGAAGCCACCAGGTGGCAAGATGAAGAAGATCATGGGTGTGAAGGATAACGGCATGATCTGGCGTCCCAGGAGGGTACCGTTTCCCAGCAGCTCCCGCACAACTGCCAGGGCGATAAGAACCCAGGTGTATCCGATTCCCATGCCAAAACCATCGAACACGGCGTCAAGAACGGGCTGCTTGGACGAAAATGCCTCGACACGTCCCATGACGATGCAGTTCACCACGACGAGCGGGATGAAGACGCCCATGGACTTGGAAAGGACAGGGAAGTACGCCTGCATTTCGAGGTCCATGATGGTCGTGAATGCAGCAATGACGATCAGGAAGATGGGCATGCGGATGCTGTCCGGAATCAGGTTCCGGAATAGCGAAATGATGAACTCGGACATGAGCAGGACGAAAGTCAGCGCGACGCCCATGCCGATGCCATTGGCGACCGTGGTCGTTACGGCCATCGAGGAGCAGAGGCCGATCATGATGATAAACAGCGGATTCTCGACGATGAGACCGTTGACAAAGACACCAAACAAGCGTTTCACAGGCCACCTCCTACCAGAGCCTTGACGAGAGCGTCGGCGGTCGCTTTCACGAGCGCTGTGGCTCCCCTGCTGCTGGATGTAGCCCCTGAGGCTGCGTCGATGTTCGTGCCGACCTCGAGAGGGGCATTTGCTTTCTTGCCCACGAACTGCTGGGCGAATTCCGGTGCAAGAATCGGGCTGCCCTGGCTGTCGGTGCATTCGAGAATCTGGACACCGAGAATAGTTCCGTCGGTCGAAACGCCCACAAGAACGGTGACGTCACCATCATAACTCCTTGCTTTGGCTTTCGCGGATGCGCCGACGATCGTTCCGGCTTTCGTTCCCACCGAAGTTTCGAGGATGGAGACGCCGGGAACGCTGGACGTCGCGGGTTTGGAGGACGTCCGGACAGTGTCGGCTGTCGGAAGGACAGCGCGGGGGTCCTGTGAGGAAGTGCTCGGTGAGGAGCCTCCAATGCCGAGGACTTCGGACGCGGCCTTGCCGACGGCCTGGACCAGATTGGTAATGGATCGGCTCGTAATAGTTGCGCTGGTGATGGCAATCACATCCTGCTTGACGACGAAGCCGTCCGTGAGTTTCTTGCCGGCGAATTGTCCCGGGAACGTTGTCTTGCTGGCCTTGTCGACGTAGTATGTCGGACTCGCAGCATTTGCGCCGAGACCGGGGGTGTCCTTGTTCTCGAGGACCTTCACGCCCGTGATGGTCCCATCGGTGGAAACGCCGACGATCAGGGTCGTGGGGCCACCGTAGCTGGGTCCGTGGACCTTGACGGCGATGCCGAGTGAGCCTGAAGGGCCGTTTGCCGTGTACGCCGCATCGAAGACAATGGTGGGGCTCGCGGACTTCACCGTATCTGTTGGGGTGAATCCAGTGGCCTTGGGGAACACTTCGCGAAGACCGGCCTGAAGGTCGGCTTCCTGACGTTGTGCGATGGTCTTACTCGTACTGTTGTAGACGAACGCAAGCCCGACACAGCCGACGATGGTGTACACTGCCAGGATGAGTCCCAGCTTGATCATCTGCCAGCGTTTCATGCGTTCACCTTCCTGGGCTTCACGAATCCGAACTTGCGGGGGATGATCTTGTCCAGATAGGGAACAACGACGTTCATGAGCAGGATGCCATAGGTGACGCCCTCAGGGAAGTTGCCGAGTTGACGGATGAGAACCGTCATGAGTCCTGCACCGATACCAAAAGCCCACTTGCCAATGGGCGTCACAGGGGTCGTGACATAGTCTGTGGCCATGAAAAAGGCCCCTAGCAGGATGCCGCCGGCCAGCACCGAGAAGACCGGGTCCCGTCCAAACAGCCAGGACGCGGCGAATACCGCGACGATCATGGCGACTGGTGTCCGCAGGTCGATGACTCGTGTCACCACGAGGAATGCTGCTCCCAGCAGGAGCAGCAGTGCAGATGTCTCACCGATAGAGCCTGCGCGGTTGCCAAGGAACATCTGAAGGTACAGAGCCGACTTTCCACTGGCTCCGACACTCTTCATGACGTCGGCGAGGGTTCCGCCCAGCTTCAGGATGCCCAAAGGCGTCGCAGTCGTTGTCGCGTCGACGGCAGCCGCGTGCAGGGAGGGAGACCAGCGCGTCATGAACGCCGGCCAGCTCATCAGCAGAACGGCACGCCCCACGAGAGCAGGATTTGCGAAGTTGCCGCCGAGGCCGCCGAACAGCTCCTTGGCCACGACGATGCCGAACGCGGAGCCGACCGCAGCCATCCACAACGGTGCGGACACCGGCAGGATGAGCGCGAGCAGCATCCCCGTGACGACCGCAGACAGGTCGGAGACATGTGTTTCGCGGCGAAGCGCCTTGCGGAACAGGAACTCGGCTGAAACGGCACTGACGATGGATACCGCAGTGACCAGCAGCGCCCGGGGTCCAAAGAAGTAAACGCCGCCGGCCAGGGCCGGGAGCAAAGCGATGATGACCATACCCATCGTTTTCTGGATATCGTTGCCGGTCACGAAGTGCGGTGCGCCGGACAACACAAGCTTCATCGGCTTATTTTCCATGGCGGGCCTCCTTGGCACGCTGGTTGCGGAGAAGATCCTTGCCGAGCTTGAATTGCTGGGTGAGAGGGATGCGTGCCGGGCAGACATAGCTGCAGGCACCGCATTCGAAGCAGTCAACAAGGCCTATGGCATCGGCACGATTGAGATCATCGGACAATAGCGCGGCATTCATCAGCATAGGCATCAGCTGTGCGGGACAGGCGTCTGCGCAACGGCCGCAGCGGATGCACTGACGCTCCTCGTACTGCCGTGATTCTGCAGCAGTGAAGAACAGGATACCGCTGGTGCCCTTGGCGATCGGGATTTGCAGCGATGGTACGGCAACACCCATCATGGGGCCGCCGAACAGGACTTTGCGGACGTCGTCGCTGATCTGGATCACGTCGGGAACAAGGTCAGCGAGCACTGTCCCGATGGGGGCGTACAGGTTCTTGGGTGTCTTACAGGCTCCACCTGAGACGGTGAACCCACGTTCGGTCAGTGGTTTGCCGTCGGCGAACGCTTCTTTGATGGCCTTGAGCGTCCCGACATTCTGGACGATGACGCCAATGTCAGCCGGCAGTCCGTGAGAAGGGACTTCACGTCCGGTGGCCGCCTTGATGAGCATCTTCTCGCCGCCTTCTGGGTACTTTGTTGCAGCGATGATGGTCCCCATGAGGATGCCGTGACTATGTCCGGCAAACTGCTCTTCGATGACAGGCAGGGCGTCCGCTTTGTTGGATTCGATGGCGATATACGCCTTGCTGGCTCCCACAATGTGTGCCGCAATGGCCAGTCCCTCGACGATGTCCGCCGGCGATTCCATCATCGTCCGGTAGTCGATTGTCAGGTAGGGCTCGCATTCTGCCCCATTGGCAATGATTATGTCCACGGGTTTGTCTGCAGGGGGAGCAAGCTTGACATCAGTGGGGAAGGATGCGCCTCCCATGCCGACGACACCGGCATCGCGCACGCGTTTGATCGCTTCCTCACGTGAGCAGACAAAAGCGTCGAGGGGCAGCATGTACGCTGTTTCATCGGTGCCGTCAGCTTCAATGAAGACGGCCATGCCGTCCTTCAGATTGCTCTGAGGGGCAGGCTCGATCTTCTTGACGATGCCGGTAATGGATGCGTGAATTGCCGCAGCAGGGCAGGCCTGGACATCGCCGATCTTCTGGCCTTTCAGGACGCGGTCTCCAACCTTGATGAGCGGCTGGTTCTGGGCCCCGATAGCCTGTGTCAGGTGAATGACGACGGACTTGGGTGTCGGGACCCGTTCGATGGGCAAGTCTCTCGTTGGTTCCTTGTTCTCCGGAGGGTGAATGCCACCTCTGAATGTTTTCAGACTCATCTAGACCAACTCTCCTTTCACTTCAGGCTGTTCGACCTTGTGCCCGCAGTGTGGGCACGATTTCCAGTTTGTTTCCATGAGTTCACCGCATGCCGGACATACCGTGCGGAGTTCATTGCCACATGCGGGACAGAACCGGTACCTTGACTTCACTTCGTGTCCACAGACCGGGCATTTTCTGTCCTGCTCGTCCATAAGGAATGCATAGTAGCTTCTCTCGAGCTTGAGAACGTCATTGTTCAGCTTATCCGTCATATGGTCGTCCAGGGTCAGGGGGTCGCGGACCAGAAAGTATACAATCAATGGCAGCAACCCAAGGCCGATGACGGTGAAGACCGACCAGACAAGGGTGTTGGCGCCTCTCCTCGACGTGTCCTTGATGATCCACAAGAGGATGACGGCGACAAGGACGGCCGCACCCAACAGGATGGAACTGAAGTTCGGGACGACAGTGTTCTGCCAGAATTCAACTAGTAGCGTAGTGATGACGTCACCTCCAGGTGCGAAAGAGTATCATGGACGCACGAATGTGTAGAGACCCATGAGCTTGCGGACTGCTCCTACAAGGTACAGAGAGCCTGTCACGAGCAGCCACGAGCCATCTGGCGTCAGACTTCGGGCTTTCTCGTATGCCCTCTCTGCGTCGTCTTCTACGATGATGGAACCGTGGGGATGGTACCGCAGGAACTTCTCCTCCAGTTCCCAGGGGTTGGCAGTCCGGCCATTGTCAGGGACGCGGGTCAGGACAACGGTGTCTACCTCTGGAGCCAGTATGCTGGCGATACCGTCCATATCCTTGTCCATGAGCACACCGAACAGCATGGTGAACCGCTGGCCAGGGAAATGGGCATGCAGCGATTCCACCAGGTACTTGGCGGCTGTCTGCGTGTGTGCACCATCCAGAAGGATCGTTGGCGTACCGGAAACGAGCTCCATGCGTCCGGGCCAGAACGTCTGCTCCAGGGCACGCCGCATTGCAGGTTCAGGTACGTCGATGCCGTCCTTGACAGCCAGAGCGACGACCGCCGTGATGGCGCTTGCCGCGTTCTGGACCTGATGAGTCCCGCGCAGCGAGAGGGTCACGTCAGGGAGCGAAACCTGTCGCCCGAGGACCACACCGGCATAGTCGAACGTGACGGAGTCCGGTGTGAACCGCTGCGAGGAGAAGGCGTAGTCTCGTCCAGCAAAGGCGATCCGGTTTTCCATCGTCTCGGCCTGGGCAAGCAGGGTCGCCTGGGCGGCAGGGTAGTCCTGGTGGCCGATGACCGTGATGCCCCCCTGCTTGATGATGCCGGCTTTCTGGGTCGCGATCTCTTCGACGGTGTTGCCAAGCCGGTCCGTATGTTCCAGTCCGATATTTGTGATGACGGCAACCTCGGGCACGGGGATGACATTGGTAGCATCGTATAGTCCTCCGAGACCGACCTCCCACACGACCATGTCGACCTTCCGGCGGGCGAAGTGCACGATCGCCATGGCCGTGAAGACCTCGAAGACCGTGACAGGATCATCTTCCGAGATGGTGCCAATCGCACTCCATACGGCGTCGAATGCGTCAAGAAAGTCCTTCGGCGAGAGCATTGCCCCGTTGATCGAGATACGTTCGCCGACATCCACGAGTGAGGGACTGATATAAAGGCCGACGGTGTAGCCGGCTTCCTCGAGGATACGTGCCGTGAACGCACAGACCGACCCCTTGCCCTTGGTGCCTGCCACGTGAATGAATCGGAGCTCCCGTTCCGGGTTTCCCAGGCTAGCCATGATACGGCGAATTCTCTCCAAACCCAGCTTCGAACCAAACTTGGCAAGTGAGAAGACACTATCGAGTGCTTCAGCGTATGTTGTTCTTCGCTCGCGATTCTGCACGCTGTGCCAGGTCTACCCTTGTCCCTGCAGGAAGGTTGCGATGAGCTGTTCCTCGGCCTTGAGGTCTTCCAGTTTTTGCGTGTCCTTGTCGACGACTTCGGCCGGCGCACGTGCAAGGAAGTCCTGGTTGCCCAGCCGAGCTTCGAGTTTGGCCGTATCTGCGTGCAGGAGCTCCAGTTTGCCCGCGAGGACCTTGAGCTCGCCTTCAT
>DASVKR010000166.1:0-4806 GCA_036385275.1 Candidatus Cryosericum sp.
TGCGTGGGGGCCTGTGGTCTCGCCCCAGTCGTCGTCATCGACAAGGACACGTACGGGCGTTCCACGCCCGAGAAGGTCGCGACGTTGCTGAACAAGTACGCTTAACCTCGGAGAATGGGGAGGAAAGAATGAAATCACTGGAAGAGCTCAAGCGCATCAAGGAACAGACTCTCAAGGAGATGGATCTTCGCCAGGCCAAGGAGAGAGGCAAGGTCATCATTGCTATGGGGACATGTGGCATTGCAGCTGGCGCGAAGGACACTCTCATGGCCATCATCGAGGAGCTTGAGAAGGCGGACATCCATGACGTCAAGGTCGTTCAGTCCGGCTGCATGGGACTCTGCGACAAGGAGCCGACGGTCGAAGTATCCATGAAGGACCAGCCTGCCGTCATCTATGGTGACGTCAACGATGCGAATGCACGCAGGATCGTCCGCGAGCACGTTCAGGGCGGCAATGTCGTGGCTGATCTGGTCATCAAGCGGGAGAACATCTAACCCAGGGGGAGAAGGGAAAACGCAATGATACGAAATCAGTTGTTGGTCTGTGCAGGCGGTGCCTGCATCACGAGTGGCGAAAAGAGCGTCAAAGACGTTCTGGTCGACGAACTGAAGAAGAATGGTATCGAGGATGAGGTACAGGTCATCGAGACAGGCTGCATGGGGGCATGTGACCTTGGTCCGATCGTCGTTGTGTATCCCGAGGGGACGTTCTATCAGAAGGTCACGGTCAAGAACGCAGGTCTCATCGTAAACGAACACCTTGTGAAGGGTCGTACTGTCAGCGAGTTGCTGTACACGGAGCCAACCAGCGAAAGGAAGGCTCAGACCAGTGGGGATATTCCCTTCTACACGCGTCAGGTCAAGCGCGTCCTTCGCAACTGCGGTTCCATCGACCCTCTTTCGATCGAGGAGTATATTGCTCGTGACGGGTATTTCGCTCTTGGCAAGGCACTCGAGATGACGCCGGACGATATTATCCAGGTTCTTGTCGACTCGGGTCTGCGCGGCCGTGGTGGAGCAGGATTCCCGACCGGGCTCAAGTGGAAGGCTACCCGAGAGGCGAAGGGTTCCCCGAAGTACGTGGTCTGCAATGGCGACGAGGGTGACCCGGGAGCATTCATGGATCGCAGTGTCCTCGAGGGAGACCCACACTCCATTATCGAGGCGATGGCGATCGCAGGATATGCAATCGGCGCAGAGCAGGGCTACATGTACGTCCGGGCGGAGTATCCGCTTGCCATCGAGCGATTTGAGTATGCGATCGGCAAGGCGCGCGAGTACGGATTCCTTGGGCGGGACATTTTGAGTGCGGGGTTCAACTTCGACATTGAGATCCGTATTGGTGCCGGGGCGTTCGTTTGTGGCGAGGAGACCGCTCTCCTGCGGTCCATCGAGGGCAAGCGCGGAATGCCGAGCATCAAACCCCCATTTCCTGCCCAGTCCGGGCTGTGGAACAAGCCAACGCTGATTAATAACGTCGAGACGTATGCCAACATACCCCAGATCATCACAAACGGCGCGGAGTGGTTCCGCAGCGTTGGTTCTGCCAAGAGTCCAGGTACAAAGGTGTTTGCTCTGGCGGGTATGGTACAGAACACCGGCCTCGTCGAAGTTCCCATGGGAACGACGCTCAGGGAACTTGTCTTTGATATCGGAGGGGGCATTCCAGGCGGCAAGAAGTTCAAAGCGGCACAGACCGGAGGTCCGTCTGGGGGCGTGATCACCGCGGATTACCTGGACATGCCGATCGACTTCGACACGGTCAAGGAGATCGGGACCATTATGGGATCCGGCGGGCTCATTGTGCTTGACGAGAGTAGCTGCATGGTCGACGTTGCCAAGTTCTACCTTGGGTTCACGGTCGACGAGTCGTGCGGGAAGTGCACACCGTGTCGTGAAGGGACCCGGCAGATGTACCAGATGATGGAACGGATTTGTGATGGCAAGGGTCATGACGGCGACATCGAGAAGCTGACCAAGCTGGCCAACGTCATAAGGGATACGTCGCTGTGCGGACTTGGACAGTCGGCCCCCAATCCGGTCCTTTCCACGATCAGGTTCTACGAAGATGAGTACCGTGCTCACATATACGAAAAGAAGTGTCCGTCGCATGTGTGCAAACACCTGTTGACGTACACCGTCACGTCCGACAAGTGTGTTGGATGCACGGCATGTGCACGGCAGTGCCCCGTCCACGCTATCACCGGCGAGGTCAAGAAAATTCACCTGATCGATCAGAGCAAGTGCACCAAGTGTGGTTCCTGCTATGAAATCTGTCGTTTTGGTGCGATCCGCAAAGAGTAATTGACCCGGAGGGACTTCATGGAGACGAGAATGCTAAACGTGAAAATCAATGGACGGGACTACCAGGTGCCGGACGGGACGACAATCTTGAAGGCCGCCAGGGAATATGCAAAGATCGACGTGCCGACTCTCTGCTACCTTGAAGGAATCAGTGAGGAAGGCGCGTGCGCTATCTGTGTCGTCGAGGTGAAGGGTGCCCGCAACCTCCAGCGCGCATGTGTAGTCAAGGTCAGTGAGGGCATGGAGGTCTGGACCAATACTTCGCGCGTCCGCGAGGCCCGCAAGCTCAATGTCGAGCTACTGCTGGCCAACCACCCGAAGGATTGCTTCACGTGTGAGAAGAGCCAGATCTGCGACCTTCGTGAGTTGGCATCTGAGCTAGGGGTGCGGGAAGTGGAGTTTCCACGAACCCGCACAGAGTTGCTGCCACTTGACAACACGTCACTGTCGCTGGTGCGCGACCCCAATAAGTGCGTGCTCTGCAGGCGCTGCGTAAACGTGTGTGCCAAGGTGCAATCTGTTTATGCTATCGATATCATGGGGCGAGGTTCAAACAGCACCGTCTCAACATTCCTGGACGAGGGCCTGGGGAACGTCGAGTGTGTGAACTGTGGGCAGTGCCTGCTCGTTTGTCCGACTGGGGCCATCACGGAGCGGAGCGAGATTCCGGACGTATGGAAGGCGCTGGGAAACCCGGATAAGGTCGTGGTTGTTGAGACAGCTCCAGCGGTGCGCGTTGCCATCGGTGAGGAGTTTGGCATGCCTGATGGGACGCAGGCGACTGGCAAGATGGCTGCCGCGCTCCGGAGTCTTGGCTTTGACAAGGTTTTTGACACTGACTTCTCTGCGGATTTGACCATCATGGAGGAGGGATTCGAACTTATCGGGCGTATCAAGAACGGAGGCGTTTTGCCGCTCATTACGTCCTGCTCACCAGGCTGGGTCAAGTTTGCAGAGACGTTCTTCCCAAAGGTGCTGGACCACGTTTCTACCTGCAAGTCGCCTCAGCAGATGTTCGGTACGGTGACGAAGACGTACTGGGCCGAGAAGATGGGGATCGACCCGAGGAAGATCGTTGTCGTGTCTGTCATGCCGTGCACTGCCAAGAAATTCGAGAAGGAACGGCCTGAGATGAAGACGGCATTCCACTACTGGCAGGAGAAGCTGGGACTGAAGGACGAGGAGGCGTTCAAAGACGTCGACTGCGTCCTGACAACTCGCGAGGCCGCTCAGATGATCCGCGAAGCGGGCATTGACTTCACAAACCTTCCTGACGAGGATTTCGACAAGCCGTTGGGTGAATCGACGGGCGCGGCCGTCATCTTCGGGGCCACGGGTGGCGTCATGGAAGCTGCACTGCGGACTGCCTATGAAGTTCTCACCAAGAAGTCACTGGCGAAGCTCGACTTCGAGGATGTGCGTGGACTGGAGGGCATCAAGACTGCTGATGTCGACATCGACGGGACGACCCTGAAGGTCGCCGTAGCTAATGGACTGGGAAACGCCCGCGTTCTCATGGAACAAGTGCAGAAGGGCGAGTCGCCCTATCACTTCATCGAGATCATGTGTTGTCCTGGTGGTTGCCTCGGCGGAGGCGGACAGCCCATTTCGGACAATCCCGACATCAAGCAGAAGCGTGCGGAAGCAATTTACAGGGAGGACGCCGGCAAGCCGATCCGCAAGTCGCATGAGAACCCGGAGATCAAGGACATTTACAAGGATTTCCTGGGTGAGCCGAATAGCGAGAAAGCTCATCATCTGCTGCATACCGAGTACTGCGATCGCAGCTGCAAGTAGAACGCGAACACAAGGGGACGCCCGCCAGCAGGCAGGCGTCCCCAGCGGTTTGGTGGAACCATAGGAGGTATGTCATGGACAGCACGAAGCACGTTGGAGTCATTGCAATCATCATCAGCAAGCGTGAGGTGACGGCTCCGAAGGTGAACCAGATACTCACGAGCCATGAAGACCTCATCATCGGACGCCTGGGGCTGCCATACGGAGACCATGGTTTGCATGTCATTTCGCTCATCGTCAACGGCGACAAGGAGCAGCTGCAGGGTCTGACTGCTGAACTGACTGCAGTGCCGGACACTATTGTTGAATCGACGATGAGTCCGGTCTGCCTCGGATAGGCTGGAGGCTGGCAAAGAAGGCCACCTGGTGGTGGCATGCGAGCGATGCCAGGGGCACTAGGCAACGCCAGCCATCCACCTCGGGCAGGGAAGGGGAAAAGGGAAAGGCGGCAGCAAGGGGTCCGCGAATAATCGTTTCAGCAAGGAACATGCGCGAAACGATCGGCACTTGCGTGGCTTTCATATGCAGCAGAGCGCGGTTGGTTTTTCTTGAGGGGAGCAGCAGTGCTCCGGAATATGACGATCAGGGAGGAAAGCATGGGGTCGGATAAGGGCGTTCAATCAGCAGGAAAGGTGGGAACACTGTCCGAAGAGGACAAAGTGTTCTTGCAGGGAGTGGTTGAGAGAGACCGGGCCGAGCATCA